>NZ_CBABQS010000018.1:0-70038 GCF_964672035.1 Arcicella sp. | reverse complement strand
CAAATAGTGAATGCCAAAAATACAAAAAAGCACCAAGATTCTAAATTCTCGATGCTTTTAAAATGCGTTAAAAAGTAATTGTTATCCTACATATTTCAAAAATTCTGCTTTAGTGGCATCTTCTTGAAATTTACCTCCGTAATAACTCGTAATCGTAGTTGAAGTATCATCCTGAATACCTCTTGACGAAACGCAAAGGTGTTTGGCATCAATCACTACTGCAATATCTTTGGTACCTAATATTTTTTCTAATTCCTTCGCAATTTGCATCGTTAGGCGTTCTTGTACCTGTGGACGTTTGGCGAAATGCTGTACAATTCTGTTCAATTTAGAAAGCCCAATTACTTTTCCATTGGCAATGTACGAAACGTGAGCCTTGCCAATAATTGGCACAAAATGGTGTTCACAATTTGAATAGAAGGTGATGTTTTTCTCTACCAACATATCATTGTACTGATATTTATTTTCAAATAGTGCAATAGCAGGCATGTTCTTAGGGTCGAGTCCACTAAAGATTTCCTTGACATACATTTTTGCAACTCGTTTGGGCGTTCCTTTTAATGAGTCATCGGTTAAATCTAAGCCCAATGTTTCCATAATCTGCCGAAAATGGTATTCAATTTGTGCTATTTTTTCATCGTCATTCATTTCAAAAGCATCCTCACGCATGGGGGTATCTACGGAAGTCATTATGTGGTCATCGCCAATTTCTTCATCCGAAAACATTATTTTATTATTGTTATCAACCAACAGGGTATTCAACAAAGTTTCTTTCTGTTTCATATAGTCTTATTTTAAGGTCAAATTGTGGGTCAATTTGCGGTTTTAGTTTGTCGTAAATTACAATGGCAATATGTTCTGCTGATGGATTTAAGTCACTAAATTCTTCGGTATCAAGGTTTAGATTTTTGTGATCAAATTTATCCAAAACTTCACTTTTGATGAGATCACTTAAAACTTTCATATCCATTACATAACCTGTTTCGGGATTAATTTCACCCGTTACTTGAACAATCAAATCGTAATTGTGTCCGTGATAATTGTAGTTATTACATTTTCCATAGACACGTTCATTCTTTTCATCCGACCAATTCGGATTGTTGAGACGGTGGGCAGCATTAAAATGCTCTTTCCTAAACACCGCTACTTTTTTTGGCATCATGGGTTTTGTTCTTAAAATGTATTGAGAATCAGGGTTCATTTAAACGGTTAGCTATTCCGTTTTACAGAACTGAGACAATAATTCGGGGATTTAGTCTCCAAGTTTAAAAGCCGTCTGAAAGGTTGTCAGCAATACTATTAAACTAAATCAGCGTGCGTTATTCAATTGTATTAACCGAATGTAGTTTAAAATTGTTTAGTTTTGTTTAATATTTATTATTAAAACTTAAACAAAACTTAATAACTGTCCTACTTTACAAAAAACACTCTTGAAACGAGAGTAGTTCAGAAAAGTCTTGTAACTTAACGGATATTTATTTTACCTTTAAGTATCATCAATTATGCAACGAAGAGATTTTATTCAGAAAACTGCCTTAGTAAGTTCCTCAGCCGTGATTTTACCGAACATCGTATTTGGTAAACAAAAAGAGGATAAAAAAGTTCGATTAGGTTTTATTGGCATTGGGCTTAGGGGGCGCAATCATCTCGAACAAGCCCTATTTAGGGATGATGTTGAGGTGACTGCTATTTGTGACATTGACCAGAATGCCATCAATGAATCTTTATCTTTAATAAGAGCAAAGGGCAAAAAAGTACCTGCTATTTATAAAAATGGCGACCACGATTTTGAGAATATGGTTAAACGGGAAGATTTGGATGGCGTTGTGATTGCTACCCCGTGGGAATGGCACGTTCCGATGGCGCTCGTTTCGATGAAAGCGGGTAAATATACCGCCGTTGAAGTTTCGGCAACCGTTAAATTACAAGAATCATGGGATTTGGTGAATATGTTCGAGAAGACGGGGTCACATTGTATGATTTTAGAAAATGTTTGTTATCGTCGGGATGTGATGGCGGTTTTGAATATGGTTCGGCAAAATATGTTTGGTGAGTTGGTTCATACCCAATGTGGTTACCAACACGATTTAAGAGAAGTGAAATTTAATGATGGTAAAAAACCGTACGGAGGAGGCGTTGAATTTGGCGAAAAAGGATTTTCAGAAGCAAAATGGAGAACGCAACATTCAGTCGATAGAAACGGAGACTTGTATCCAACGCATGGTTTAGGGCCAGTGGCTGAGATGTTAAATATCAATCGAGGAAATCAGTTTCTTTATTTAACCTCAATTGCCTCGCAAGGTGTTGGTTTGCACAACTATATTGTAAAAAATGGCGGAGAAAACCATCCAAATGCTAAAGTAAAGTTTAAATTAGGTGATGTTGTCACTACGAATATTAAATGTGCCAACGGTCAAACCATTATGATTTCGCACGATACCAATTTGCCCCGACCTTATTCTCTGGGTTTTCGTGTACAAGGTACTAATGGGCTTTGGATGAACGATGGCAATCATATCTATTTGGAGGGTATCAGTAAAAAACCGCATACTTGGGATGATTTCAAGGAATATCAAGATAAATATGACCATCCACTATGGAAAAATCATGCAGCAAATGCGGAGAAAGCTGGACACGGCGGAATTGATTATTTTATCTTACGAGCATTTATCGAATCTATCAAGCGTAAAGTAGCGCCACCAATTGATGTATATGATGCTGCAGCATGGTCGGCCATTAGTCCACTTTCTGAAGAATCAATTGCTAAAGGTTCGGCACCCGTAAAAATTCCAGATTTTACCCGTGGGAAATGGAGGACGAATAAGCCGATATTTGGTTTGGGAGATGAGTATTGAGAAAAAATTCACTAATTTTACGTAATTTATTGCCGAATTTTAATGATAAAAACAATAAAGATTTCAACACCAGGGAGAATTTGCTTATTTGGTGAACATCAAGACTATTTAGGATTACCCGTTATTGCAGCGGCAATTTCAAAAAGAGTAAATATTTCGGGACATCAATTATATGATTCAAAAGCAGTAATTCATTTACCCGATATTAAGCGAAAATTAGTATTCGATATTTTTCCAGAAATGCCTTATGTTTATAAAAGGGATTATTTTCGCTCGGCATTAAATATTTTACAAAGAGAAGGTTATACTTTTAAAAAAGGATTAGAATGTACTGTTCATGGAAACATACCGATTAACTCAGGTACTTCCAGTTCATCGGCTTTATTGGCAAATTGGATAAATTTTCTATCCAGAATTGCCGATCTTCCCAAATCAATTTCTCCTGAAGCGATTGCTGAAATTGCTTACCGTGCGGAGGTTGTGGAGTTTAAGGAAGCTGGGGGAATGATGGATCACTATTCTACTGCCTGCGGAAATGTTATTTACTTGCAATCCATTCCGAAAATTAGTGTAGAGAATTTAAAACCCAACTTAGGAACATTTGTTTTGGGTGATTCTCAAGAGCCGAAAGATACCGTTGGATTGCTTAAACGAGTGAAAGGAGGTGTTTTAGTTGCGATTGAAAAAATCAAAAATAGATTTCCAGACTTTTCCCTTTTTACCGCAAATTTTGATAGTGTACAAGATTTTAAAGATTTCCTAACTTTTGAAGAACAAGAATTAATTGCTGGTAATATAGATAATCATCGAATTTTGAAAGAAGCATTATCATTACTAAAATCAGAATCGTTTGAAGATTATACATTAGGCGATCTCTTAAATCAACATCAATTTAATTTACGAGAAAATCTTAAAATCTCAACCCCAAAAATTGATAGGATGATTCAAGCTGGTTTGGATGCTGGGGCTTTGGGTGGTAAAATTAATGGTTCGGGTGGAGGGGGTTGTATGTTTGTGTATGCACCCGAAAATCCTGAAAAAGTTGCCAAGGCAATTGAACAACAAGGAGGGAAGGCGTACATAATTACCGTTGATGAAGGATCGAGATTGGAAAATAGTTAATAGAGAATAATCAATAGAGAATAGTTTTTAGAACGAATTAAAACACTAAATGGCAAAATTATTAATCATGGCGGGCGGAATGTCGTCACGAATGAAAAAAGTAGAAGGTTCAGAAGCACTTGATTCTACCTTAGTTCAACAGGCAAATACACTTCCCAAGGGAATGATTGGTGTGGGAAAGGATGGTCGTCCATTCATGGATTATCTTATTTACAATGCTCACAAGGCGGGCTATGATGAAGTTTTGATCCTGAAAAATCCGATAGACCATGTAACAAAACCCTATTACGATAAACTTGTAAAGGAAGGGAAAGCATGGGGCATGAAGTTTTTATATGCCACCCAAACAATTGCTCCCGACCGTGAAAAACCCGCAGGAACTGCCGATGCTATTCAACAAGCCTTGGAGCAAACACCCGAATGGAAAGGCGATAGATTTACGGTTTGTAATTCTGATAATTTATATTCGGTCAATGTTTTGAAATTATTGAGTGAAAATCCAGTTCAAAATGCGGTTGTTTCTTATGAAAGTATTGCATTAGGGGTTGAGCCAGAACGAGTTAAATCATTTGCGGTAATTAAAGCCGATGCAGATAATTATTTAGTTGAAATCATTGAAAAACCCAACGAAGAACAAATTGAATCTGCTCGTGATCTAAATGGGAAAATCGGGGTAAACATGAATGTTTTTCATTTCAATTACGATGATATTTTGGAATATGTCCGTAAAGAACCATTTAATCCAATCAGAAATGAAAGGGAGTTGCCAACCGCTGTTATGAAAATGGCCAGCGAAAATCCAAAGAAAGTAATAACGGTTGGCGTTGAAGAAAATGTGCCTGATTTAACTTCCAAAGGAGATATTTCTATTGTTCAGCAATATTTAGTGGACACTTTTGGCGATTTTTAATTTCAAAAATTCCTAACTATCTGCCCTCAATAAACGTTATAAGTTTGTTGAGGGATTTTTTTTATCTTTGTATCTAATTCGCTCAGTTTTAACTCATATATGTCAAATATCAATTCACAAATCATAAATCTTATCCAAAACGGAAACCGTTATGCCAATTCATTAACGGAATATTCACGTAGAAAAACCATTACCGTCAACATTGGCGATATTCCAATGGGTTCAGATTTCCCCATTAGAGTGCAATCAATGACCACGATTGATACCATGGACACAATCGGTTCGGTTGAGCAAACGATTCGCATGATTGAATCGGGTTGTGAATACGTGCGAATCACTGCTCCTTCGGTTAAAGAGGCTCAAAATTTAGAGATTATTCGGAAAGAATTAAGAATCCGTGGATATAATGTTCCCTTAGTTGCCGATATTCATTTTACGCCCAATGCAGCAGAATTAGCAGCTCGTTTGGTTGAAAAAGTGAGAATTAATCCAGGAAATTATGCCGATAAAAAGCGTTTTGAAAATATTGATTATACCGAATCAGGTTACCAAGATGAGTTAGATAGAATCCGAAAAAAGTTTATGCCTTTGGTGAATATTTGCAAAGAATATGGTACAGCGATGCGCATTGGCACAAATCATGGTTCTTTGAGTGATAGAATTTTGAGTAGATACGGTGACACGCCGCTTGGAATGGTCGAATCAGCATTAGAATTTTTGCGTATTTGTGAAGATGAGAATTATTACAATATCGTACTTTCCATGAAAGCCTCAAATACCCAAGTCATGGTGGAGGCGTATCGCTTGTTATGTAAAAAACTGAATGAAGAAGGATTAAAACCATATCCTTTACATTTAGGTGTAACCGAAGCTGGTGAAGGAGAAGACGGTAGAATTAAATCTGCCGTTGGGATTGGAACATTATTAGAAGATGGTTTAGGAGATACCGTTAGAGTAAGTCTAACTGAAGACCCAGAATTTGAAGCACCCGTTGCAAGGGCTTTAATTGATAGGTATTCAAACAGAAAAGAAACTTCAAAATTTATCGCTGGATTTAACTCACAACTCACAACTCACAACTCACAATTGGAATTTGATTCGCCTATCAATCCATTTCAGTATTTTAGAAGGGCAACGCATGAAGTAGCTAATTTTGGGGGACATAATGTACCGAGAGTCATTGCTGATTTTTCTCAAATAGCAGTTATTGAACACGATGATTTAAAACCCATTGGGCATTATTATATTCCTTTGCCCGATAAATGGTCGATGAATGACTTGGGTGCTGATTATATATACACTGGTAAAAAACCTGCTGGCTATATGCTGCCCATGGGATTGAAAGAGATTTTAGATGTTGATGTTTGGGAGAATGCGGAAGATAAAATCAATAAATATCCATTAATGGATATTGAACAATATTTAACGAATCCACAAAAGCATGAGTTGTTAAATTTTGTAAAAGTTAATCTTAGCGAATTAACCTCAGATTTTTTAAAACAATTAAGTGAAGAAAAGCAAATTGTGCTTTTTATTGAAACTGATAACACTCACGCAATGCCTGAATTGCGAAGACTATTTTTTGAACTTATTGATAATCAAAATACGGTTCCAGTCGTTTTAGTTAGAAGATATGCAATGTTACCACAATCAGATTTTCAATTATTTTCAGCTACCGACTGTGGTGGACTCTTAATTGATGGTTTTGGCGATGGTATTTTATTGAAATTGCCTGATTTAACAAATAAAACTGAACTTTTGAATCTATCAAAAAGTTACAATTCTACAGCTTTCGGAATCTTGCAAGCTGCCCGTACACGGATGAGTAAGACCGAATATATCTCTTGTCCATCGTGTGGAAGAACCCTTTTTGATTTGCAAGAAACAACTGCCATGATTCGGAAAAGAACGGAACATTTGAAAGGCGTAAAAATTGGAATCATGGGCTGTATTGTGAATGGACCTGGTGAAATGGCAGATGCGGATTACGGTTATGTTGGGGTAGGGAAAGATAAAATCGCTTTGTACCGAGGGCAAAATGTTATCAAAAAATCAGTGCATTCGGACAATGCAGTAAATGAATTGATTGATATTATTAAAGAAGATGGTATTTGGTTTGAACCAACAAACGTATAACGATTCTCCAGAATCGTACAAACACAAAACTTCTTGAATCTGGAGATTCGAGGCACATTAAAATGTCAAAACTTAAAGATCAATTCAAATTAGGCGAAGCATTCAGCTATTTTTTCAGAATTTTTGGAAAACGTGATCCTTCAAAACCCACAAATTTTAACATTAAAACCATGCACTTTATCAATAAAATATCAATTTTGATGTTTTTGATGTGTGTTTGTGTAATGATTTATAGAGCATTTTTTAGATAAAGATCTGAAAAATAAGCAATTACTATTTTGCTAAAAGTTCATTTCTCAAATCTTAGAGATACCATGAATATCGAAGAATTTAGAGAATATTGCATTGCAAAAAAAAGCGTAACCGAAGAACTGCCTTTCGGACCAAATACACTTGTTTACAAGGTGATGGGAAAAATATTTGCCTTAACTTCTTTAGAATCAGAGAGTTTTAGGGTAAGTTTAAAGTGTAATCCTGCCAAAGCTATTGAGCTAAGGGATGAATTTGATTATATTGTTGGGGCATATCACATGAATAAAACTCACTGGAATACGATTAATTGTGAGCATTCTTCCACAAAACAATTGAAAGAATTAACCGACCAGTCGTATGAATTAGTCGTTTCTGGATTACCTAAAAAAGTACAAACCGAATTGGATAATTTTAAAAATAATTAATGAATTATGGAATGGTTACTACTACTTTTTTTTCTCCCCTTTTTTCTAACCTTGATGTTTTTCAATTGGTTGGAAGAAAAATTCTATAGTTTGCGAGACCTTGAAAAGTTAGGAGAAGGTGAACTCTTATTGTCAGAAAAAAAATATTCAGAAGCACAAATTTTCTTTACGGAAAAACTTAAGTATTTCCCCAAATCTGCAAAAGCTTATTTTTTAAGAGGAAAAGTTAATCTTCTTTTAGAAAATTATTTCTCTGCACTTTACGACATTGAACAATCTATTTCGTTCGATAATACCATCCCAGATTATTTTGTGTTAAAAGGTAAAATTCTTTATAAATTGGAAGAGTTTGATAGAGCATTCTTAGAATTTGACAAAGCTGATTGGTTTTATCGAAGTAGTAATGCAGAAACATTACGTTGGAGAGGAATGTCTCGCTATTTAATTGGTCAAGTTGAAAATGCCATTATTGATTTCAAAAAAGCGGTTGAATTAGGAGATGAAGACGCTGATTATATTCTGAAAACAAAATTTGATTATATACGAAAATAAAGAAAGCGAATCTTTTAAAGATTCGCTTTCTTTATGAGTTGATGGACTCACTATTTCCCTTTAGCTACCCATTGATTGGCCGTTGAAACTGCTGTTTTATCCGAAGTACTTGATTTTACCCAATTACTCAAGAATAAATAAGATGCCTTATCTGTCTTGTTATCAATTAATTTACTCAATACAGCAATCGCTTTTGCGGGTTGATTTTCCCTAAAATATGCTTTGCTTTCTTCTCGCCAAATTCGTCCATCAATTGACTTTTTATCAATCCCTAATTTAGCTAAGTTTACTCGAACTGTATTGATTTTTGTGGTTGAATATCGCATTCCTCGGCTACTATACAAAGAATACATGATGATATTTTCAGCAGTTTGATTCACTAATTTTTTATTATTTTTTACATACAAGCCACTCAAATTACTCATCATCGACTTAAATATTGCGTTCTCATCATCAATTATTACTTTTTGTAGCAATAAGAAATTTGTATTATTCCCATATTGAGCGGTTGGTATTTTCTTTGCGTAAGCATTCATCGCTGAAATATTATCAATGGTATCTCGCATAACTCTCGAAATCATCCCGTATTCAATTAAGAAATTTGTTTCTCTGTTGCCACTTCTAAAACTTGCTTTATAAGCAGAAGTTCTTTGCGTAGGATTCAAGGCTTTCGTTCCCGCATCTATCAATGTTTGAGCCGAATTATTATTTTCACCCAAAATACTGATGTGAATTAATTTAACGTCTTTATCAAAAAATAGGAGGGTTGGCGTTGATAAAATATATAAACCTTGTTTATTCAAAAATGCTGCGCCTTCAGGAGTTGTAATGTCTAATTTATAAGAAACAAAATTCTGGTTATAATAATTACCAACTTGGACAAGGTCAAATGTGGGTTTAAAAGCATTACAAACATGACAAGTAGGCGCATACACTTCTAAAAAAACGGGTTTATTTTGTGCTTTTGCAAAATCAAAGACGGTTCTAAGATTTCCTGTTTGTAAAAATGCAGTTCCTTTTTGGGAAAAAGAAGTACTTACAATGGTTAGACATAACAGCGTAAAAAAGTACTTTTTCATGGATTTTTGTTTATTTCATGTATGGATTCCAAAAATATGCCAATCTCATGATAAGAAATTGGCTTTAACAATCCTTAACAAAAGGAATTACACTTTTTCAGCAGCTTTTATTTCTTCTCTTAAATCTTTTGTCATTGTTTTACATAGATTTTCAATGAGTAATGCTGTTTTTTGATCACCTGTTGCTCGTTCCAAAGTATCACCGATACTACCTATAACTTCGATATAAAAACGCTTCATATCAAAGACTTCCATATCTTTCGTCCATAGTGGCAATGCCATTAATCCTTTGTTGTAATTATCCCAAACACCAATAAATATTGACTTTGTTTCTTCGATACCTTCATTGGGGTTTTCGGTTGCCGACCATGAAATTTGTTCTGGAATATTATCGTCGTCTAATAAAATTTTAAAATTAATTTCTGAATTTTTCATAAAATGCTTTTACGATTAACATGGAGTATCTCCATTTTTATCACAAAATTAATTGATTATTTTCCATTTTGACCTATCAAATCATAAAAGATAACGACTAACTTTGCACCCCAATTTAAATCTTAATCATTATCAAGTAAAACATGATGTCGAAGATGAATTATCAAGAAACCATAGAATATCTTTATCAACAACTTCCAGTATTTCATCGGATTGGTAAAAAAGCATTTAAGGCAGATTTAAATAATACAATCGAACTTTGTAACTATCTCAACAATCCTCAGTGTAAATTTAATACGATTCATATTGCTGGTACAAATGGTAAAGGAAGTTCATCTCATTATATAGCATCTATTTTGCAAAGTGCTGGTTATAAAACTGGATTATATACTTCGCCCCATTTAAAATCATTTACAGAGAGAATAAGAATTAATGGCGCTCCGATTCCAGAAGAAAAGGTAATTACTTTTGTCGAAAAAAATATGGTATTTCTTGCCAACTTAAAGCCTTCTTTTTTCGAAATGAGTGTAGGTATGGCTTTTGAATATTTTGCTCAAGAACAAGTAGATATTGCCGTTATTGAGGTTGGTTTAGGTGGTCGATTAGATTCTACAAACATCATTACACCATTACTTTCTTTAATTACCAATATAAGTTATGATCATACAGATATTCTCGGAGAGACACTTCCAGAAATTGCATTTGAAAAAGCAGGGATTATTAAATCTCAAATTCCGGTGGTTGTAAGTGAAAGAAACGTGGACACTGAAGCTGTTTTTATTGAAAAGGCAAAGAAAGAAAATGCACCTTTATATTTTGCAGAAGATTTTTACAAAGTGTTAAACTTTGCAGAAAAGGATTTTTTATTGCAAGTTGAATTATTGGATTTAACCAATTATCAGAAAAGAGAAATACAATCTCAATTGGTAGGACAATATCAGTTAAAAAATATTTTAGGGGTACTTAAATCGGTTGACATTTTAAATGATTTGGGTTTTGGAATCAACAAAAGAGCAACTTTGGACGGATTAAAATCGGTAATTTGTCAAACGGGTTTAAAAGGGCGTTGGCAAATACTATCTGAAAATCCAAGAATGATTTGTGATACTGCTCATAATATTGCAGGAATATCACAAGTATTAAGCAGTCTTGAAAAAATTGAATATTGTAAATTATGGATGGTTTTAGGGTTTGTGGCTGATAAAGATATTTCAAGTATTTTATCATTGCTTCCTAAAGACGCCAATTATATTTTTTGTGAGGCAAATATTCCAAGAGCGCTAAATTCGGCTAAATTATTAGAAGAAGCCAGAAAATATGGACTAGTAGGAGAGGAGATTGCAAATGTAAACGAGGCAATAATTTATGTCAAATCAAAAGCCAATCTCAATGATTTAATTTATATTGGCGGAAGCACATTTGTAGTTGCTGAGATTTCTGAGAACTTTGATACTTTAATAAATTGAGTAAATCCAGGTAATTCCTCGATTATTTTTTTTGATAATTACACAACAAAATATTATTCTGCAAATAAATTAACTCAATAGGTATTCTTTTGACATTTGATATTTATTAAATGAGAAGTCAATCATGGTATAACTATCAGGAATAATATTTTTTAAGCGATTCTCAGCCACTTTAATTTAATTCATAAGTAGTTGATTTTCAGTTACTTATGAATTAGTAGTAAAATGATAGACAAGTTTTACCCTTTCAAAATACTAACTAAATAGTTAAGGTATTGTAAATCAGCTACTTATCATTAATTACGAAGGACATAAGGAGTTTTAAACTAAAATATATTTCAGGAAATAGTCAAAGTCTATTCGACTATTATTTTTAGTATACATAAATATGAGTAGAAAGAAAAACATAAGATTCCAAGAAATTGAGATTAATAGTAATGTAATTCAGAGGGGTAAGCCATTATTTGAAACGATTAAAGGAAATTGGGATGAGGAGTTTTTTAAAAACAAAAATCCAATAATTTTAGAATTAGGATGTGGTAAAGGTGAATATACAGTTGGTTTAGCTAAAGTATTTCCTGATAAAAACTTTATCGGAATTGATATTAAAGGAGATAGAATTGCGGTTGGGAGTAACCAAGCAATAGCGTTAGGACTTGATAATGTGGTTTTTTTAAGAGCTAAAGTTCATGATTTGCTTGACTTTTTTAATCAGGAAGAAGTTTCTGAGATATGGATTACTTTTCCAGATCCTCACTCATTATATAGTGGTGTGAGAAGAAGAATGACAAATGAAAGGTTCTTGAAGATATACAAATTCCTTTTAAACGAAGATGGTTTACTACATTTAAAAACTGACAATGAGGCGTTTTTTGACTATTCAATAGAAAGTTTGAATAAATTTGGTGTGTGCAACTTTATTTATACAAAGGATTTATACAAGTCGGACTTGAATGTCATTCATCATGGTATTAAAACAAGATTTGAAGAAAAATTCACGGCGAAGGGCTTTAACATTAATTACCTCTCTTGTCAATTCATACTATAAAGAAGGCTCCTCAAATTTTGAGAAGCCTTCTTTGTCATTCGGGAAGAGATTATTTATTGATCAATTGAGCAAAATAATTAACCGTTCTTACCAACTGTGAAACGTAAGACATTTCATTATCATACCAAGAAACAGTACGAACTAATTGCGTATCTCCTACATTTTGAACTTTCGTTTGAGTGGCATCAAATAATGAACCGAATGATGTTCCAATAATGTCGCTGCTTACAATTTCATCAACATTATATCCAAAGCTCTCATTTGATGCAGCTTTCATTGCAGCATTAATTTCTTCAACTGTTGTCTTTTTAGCTAAGACTACCGTTAATTCAGTTAATGAACCTGTGATCACTGGAACTCTTTGAGCTGAACCATCCAATTTACCTTTCAAAGAAGGAAGTACCAAGCCAATCGCTTTTGCTGCTCCAGTTGAATTTGGAACTATATTTTCAGCTGCTGCTCTTGCTCTTCTCAAATCACCTTTTGGATGTGGAGCATCCAACGTATTCTGATCATTTGTATAAGCGTGTACAGTTGTCATTAAACCATTCACAATCCCGAATTGCTCTTCTAAAACCTGAGCCATTGGAGCCAAACAGTTTGTCGTACATGATGCGCCGCTAATTACAGTTTCGCTACCATCTAAAATTTGATGGTTTACATTGAATACGATTGTTTTTGCATCACCAGTAGCAGGAGCGGAGATTACTACTTTTTTTGCACCAGCAGTAATATGAGCAGAAGCTTTTTCTGTATCGGCAAAAAAACCAGTACATTCTAAAACAACATCTACATCATGTTGACCCCAAGGAATTAAAGCAGGATCTCTTTGAGCATAAATAGTAACAGCCTCGCCATTAACCACAATCGTGTTGTCTGTTGAAGAAACTTCTACGTTAAAACGTCCTTGTGCTGAGTCATATTTCAACAAATGAGCCAATACCTTTGGACTCGTTAAGTCATTGATTGCTACTACATCAATGCCTTCCATGTTATAAATTTGGCGATAGACTAAACGTCCTATTCTACCAAAACCATTAATTGCAACTTTAACTTTTGCCATCTTTAAGAGAATGTAAATTATAAATTACTTGATTTAAATACTCTACAAAAGTAATGTATTTAATGACATAATACAAACTAGAGGAGCCAAATACAAAATAGGTAACTTAGTAATACTAACTATATAAATTAGTAAAATCTTGTTATGTTGGTTAAAATTACTAAAAATAGTAGTAATTATGTTTAGCCTTACTGCTTATATTAGTACTCTTAATGCTTTTTTGCTGATTGACCTTCTTATGATAAAACGAGAAAGTCGAAAAATTTAGTGTATCTCGCTATCCAGCCTATGAGGATATAAACTGTGCTTTGAGAGATAATAAACAACTGCCACACAAATTAAAATACTCGATTATATACAGTTTGAAAAGTAATCTAAAGGATTTTAATATATTATTCATTAAACAAGGAGTAAAGGTTATAAAATTGACATGAAATTCTCTGAAAGTAATAATATATCAAAATTCTGCACTACCTTGTAAGCATTGATAAAAAGTGTAAATTAGTATTCAAGATAGATTATAAAAAAATTAAAAATAACGTAATCTAATCTTGCTTCCTAGTCAGGAAAGTTTAGAATGATATGCTGGCATAATTATAGAATAACTTATTGTAATATAATTATATAATAGACCAAAGTTTACTAATTTGGCAAAGTTGTGGAGCAATTAAGTATTATAATCATGTGAAATATTAAAGTATTGTCATTGTTTTACTTGCTGACAATATGTCATAAATATAAATATACGATTAGTAAGATAATAAAAATATAAATACCAAATATAATATTGTTTTCAAATATATTCATTTTCAATAATATTATATATGCTTAGTAATCAGCGTATTATAATGTATTAGCTTGTGTAAAACTTAATACTGATTCTACAAATACTCTAACATAATCCCTCCAGATTATTCAGAAAATTCTGTCTGAATAATATCAAAATAATCTTCTTGTTGATGTAATATCGTTGAAATACTTTTACTTTGTATTTTAAATTTCAAATGAATAAATACTGAAATATTTAATGGAACAATTAAAAACTATTATTGAAAACGCATGGGAGGATACCAGCCTCCGCTCAACACAAGAAACAAAAACTGCAATTGAAACAATCGTAGAGAAAGTTGATAAAGGAGAATTACGTACGGCTCAACCAAATGAAGATGGTTCATGGACGGTGAATGATTGGGTGAAAAAAGCAATTATTATGTATTTCCCAATGCGTCAAATGGAAGTACAAGAAGTAGGTATTTTTGAATTTCACGATAAAATGAAATTAAAAAATAATTATGCTGCTTTGGGCGTAAGAGTTGTTCCTCCTGCGGTTGCACGTTATGGAGCATTCTTAGCGAAAGGCGTAATTATGATGCCTTCGTATGTAAATATTGGTGCTTACGTAGATTCTGGAACGATGGTTGATACTTGGGCAACGGTTGGAAGTTGTGCGCAAATCGGAAAAGATGTGCATTTAAGTGGTGGTGTTGGTATTGGTGGCGTTTTAGAACCCGCTCAGGCAGCTCCAGTAATTATTGAAGATGGTGCTTTCATCGGTTCACGTTGTATCGTGGTTGAAGGAGCAAGAATTGGTAAACGTGCTGTTTTGGGTGCGGGCGTCACTATTACTGGTAGCTCTAAAATCATTGATATAACTGGCCCTGAACCAGTGGAATACATTGGATTTGTACCTGAGAATAGCGTTGTTATTCCTGGAAGTTTAACGAAGAAATTCCCAGCGGGTGAATATAATGTACCATGTGCTTTGATTATTGGTAAACGTAAAGAGAGTACAGATTTAAAAACTTCATTAAACCAAGCCTTACGTGAAAACAATGTAACTGTTTAAGTTTCAATTATTTAAAATAACAAGAAAAGTAGAGATAGGGGAGAAGTCCTCCACGACTTTTCTTGTTATTTGATTATTTTATTATCTCTTAAATGTTTGTTCATTTCCTAATCTTTAGTTACTACTAATCCCTAACCTCCGCAATAACTACCTTCCCATTTTCTAAAACAGGTTCAATCATAATTACAACAGACTTAGACGTTGGTGTATTACTCTTATCAGCTATTGAATCTATTGGTACTAATGGATTGGCTTCTGGAAAATAGGTTGCTACATTCTTTAAAGGAATATTATAAGGCACTACAATGAAACGTTGCACTTCCCTATGCGTTCCCCCGTAATAGTTATGAAGATTAACTACTTGATAATGGGTTAAATTTGCGTCAGTGATGTCTTTTTCATTCATCATAATTACCCTCCGCTCATTATATATTCCTCTGTAGCGGTCATTTAAACCATAAATGGTGGTATTAAATTGGTCGTGTGAGCGTATGGTCATCATTAAATATTCATTTTCTTTTAAAGAGTGTTGCGTTGGAGCATTTATTGTAAACTGTGCTTTTTTACTTTCCGTCGTAAATTTACCTTCTCTGGGAGCATTTGGTAAAAAGAAACCCTCCTCATTGACTACCCGAGCATTGTAATTATCAAAACCTTCAACTGTTTGTTCTATTAAATCCCGAATTCCATTATAGTCACCAATTAAATTATCCCAATTCACTTCATACTTATTGACATCAAGCGTTGCTTTTGCCATTGCAGCAACAATAGCTGGTTCAGAAAGTAAGGTATCTGACGGTGGAGAAAGTATACCTTTTGAGTTATGAACAAAACCAGTAGAATTTTCTACGGTAACAAATTGTTGTCCACTTGCCTGTATATCCTCATCCGTCCGACCAAGCGTAGGTAGAATTATTCCCACCTTTCCGTGTACCAAATGCGAACGATTTAATTTTGTGGATACATGAACTGTTAAATCACAATTGGTCATTGCTCTTGCGGTATAGTCAGTATCAGGCGTAGCAGAAAGGAAATTTCCACCCAACCCAAAGAACACCTTTCCCTTCTTTTCGTGCATTACTTTGATTGCCTCCACCGTTCCGAAACCATGCTCTTGTGGGGGCTTAAAACCAAAGACTTTCTCGATACTATCCAACAATTTTTGAGAAGGTTTTTCAAATATACCAACCGTTCTATTCCCTTGTACATTACTATGCCCCCGTACAGGAAAAGTCCCCGCACCCTCACGTCCAATACTCCCTTTGAGTAATAAAAGATTAACAACTTCCTGAATAGAAATAACAGAATTTTTATGTTGCGTCATGCCCATCGCCCAACAGATAACTATTTTGTTATGTACCGCCAAAAGGTCTGCAACTTGTTGAATTTTACCTAATTCTACGCCTGATTGAATGGCTAATTGATAAATTGAATAACCATTCAAATTATCAATTAAATCCTTAAAACCTTCAGTTTCAGCATTTATGAAAGAATAATCAAAAACTTGACCGTCTGAAAGTGTATCAGCCTCCACTAATAGTTTTATGATACATTTTATTAATGCTAAGTCTTGATTTAGATTTACTTGTAGATAAATATCCGTTAAAGTTGTCGCACCTGTGAGTATATCACGCACGTCTTGTGGGTTTTTGAAGGCTAATAAACCCGCTTCAATCAAGGGATTTATCGCAACTATTTTTGCCCCATTTCTTTTGGCTCTTTCTAAAGAACTTAACATTCGAGGAGCATTTGTACCAGGGTTTTGTCCCATGATAATGATTACCTCCGCTTTCTCCAAATCCTTCAAAGTAGTAGAGCCTTTCCCTATACCCAGCGTTGCTATCAGTGCTGACCCCGAGGATTCATGACACATATTAGAGCAGTCTGGCATATTGTTCGTTCCATACATTCTAACAAAGAGTTGATACAGAAATGCGGCTTCATTAGAGGTGCGTCCCGAAGTATAGAAAATTGCGTCATTGGGAGATGGAAGATTTTTTAAGGATGTACCAATAAATTGAAAGGTATCATTCCACGAAATTTTCTCGTAATGGGTTTGTCCCTCACGTACAATCATTGGGTGCGTCAGGCGACCTTGTTGTCCTAACCAATAATCAGATTTGTTAGAAAGTTCTTCTACTGAATATCTTTGGAAAAAAACAGGCGTTACTTTTAGCGTTGTAGCTTCCTCCGCAATGGCTTTTGCACCACTTTCGCAATATTCAGCGATAGCAGAACGATGGTCGGGGTCGGGCCAAGCACAACTTGGGCAATCAATGCCGTGCTTTTGATTTAGTTTGAATAAAGTCTTTATACCTCTAACAAAGGGCATTGCGCCAAAGACGTGTCTTACAGACGAAGCAACAGCGGTTATACCAACGGCTTCATCGTAAGGTAAATCTAATTTTAGTCCTGTAAATGCTAAGGGAGTATTTGGATTGATATTGTTCATGATTGCTAAGTTAAATAGTAGGGAAATTTTATATGTTACTCAATTCGCTCTTTTCCTGTATAAATATTAAAACTATCATTTCTGAGAAAACCGATTAAAGTTATCCCAAATTGCTCTGCCGTTTGAATTGCCAGACTTGATGGAGCTCCTATCGTAACGATAATAGAGATGTTAGCCATTACAGCCTTCTGAACCAATTCAAAGCTGGCTCTACTACTCATGAGCAAGACTTTGTTATATAAGGGTAATAAATCTTGCGTCAGGGCATTTCCAATAATTTTATCCAAAGCGTTGTGTCTGCCAATGTCTTCTCTCAATGATACAATCTTACCCATTATATCAAACAAAGCTGCAGCGTGAAGTCCACCCGTATATTCAAATATTTTTTGATATTGCGATAAACGCTTAGGTAAGTTATAAATATACTCTTTACTTACTTTTAGCGCATTTTGTTCAAGTTTTTGTTTGGGTAAATCGCAAATCATCTTGTCAATGGATTCGATAGATGCCTTACCACATACGCCACAACTGGATGTAGCATAAAAATTGCGTTGGAGCATTTGAAGATTTACGGAAACGTCAGGCTTTAATTCTACTCGAACAATATTTTCAGTGGCTTGCTTTCCTGCATCTACGCAATATTTCACACTCATAACTTGATTGTAAGAGGTGATAATCCCTTCCGAATACATGAATCCCAAAGCCAATTCAAAGTCGTGCGTAGGTGTACGCATCGTAACGGATACACTACGTTGCTGACGATCATCAATACTTCCATACCCTAAACGAATTTCTAAGGGTTCTTCAACCACGACCAGGTCTGATTTTTCTTCAAAACTATCAATGGATACTTTTAATAAATTTACGGGAGATATGGCGTACATAGAAAATGTTTAAATAGATACTTTATAAGGCTTTAATTCCTTTTGTTAGAATGTTATTGCAAATTTGTAAATAAAATCATTGAAATAGAAAATTTATACGAATGTTATACGAATCAGCACCCTTGCGATTGGGTCATTATAATCGCCTTGAAGTAATTAAAGAATTAGATTTCGGGCTTTATCTGGATGGCTACGATGGCGAAGAAATATTAATTCCTCGTGTGTATGTACCAGAAGGAACCCAAATAGGTGACTTTCTTGAGGTCTTCATTTACCGAGATTCAGAAGATCGTTTGATTGCTACAACCTTAAAACCTTATGCCACCGTTGGAGAATTTGCGTATTTGAAGGTTAAAGATGTCAGTAAATTGGGGGTTTTCTTGGACTGGGGATTGATGAAAGACCTTTTAGTGCCTTTCGGAGAACAGACACACAAAATGGGTTTAGGGCGTTCTTACTTAGTTTACATTTATATAGATGAAGAAAGTGAAAGGATTGTTGCGTCAGCGAAGTTGGATAAATTCTTAGAAAATGATAGTACTAAGTTTACAGAAGGGCAAGAAGTATCACTTATTCCATATGAATATACAGATTTAGGAATCAAAGCATTGATTGATAAACGTTGCATCGGAGTAATTTACAAAAGTGAAGTCTTTCAAGATGTCATATTAGGGGAAGTTACAAAAGGATTTATCAAAAAAATCAGAACCGATACGAAGATAGATTTAGCTTTGGTAAAACAAGGATACGATAGAATTGACAATGTTAAATCAAAAATATATGACTTATTAGTTTCCAAAGAAGGTTTCCTTCCATATACTGATAAGACAGATTCTGAAATAATTTATCGTGATTTACAAATGTCAAAAAAGGATTTTAAGAAAGCGATAGGAGGATTGTACCGAGATGACAAAGTTAAACTGCAAGATGACGGAATTTACATTAAACAATAGCAATACTTATGTAAATTACAGACGTATCTAAATTATTGCATCTGTAATTTACATAAGTATCCATAGAATTACAATTGTTCATACATTTAATATTGTAATATGTAAATATATTTATTACATTTGTAATGTAAACAATTACATACAAAGGTTTACAATTGACAAATGGATTTAAACAAGAAAATAGAACAGATTATAATTGACAAAGGTCTATCGCCGAGTTATTTTGCGGATACAATTGGCATTCAACGAAGTAGTATTTCACATATACTTTCGGGGAGAAATAAGCCAAGTTTGGACATTATTCAACGTATTTTGAAGGTTTTTCCTGATATTGACCGAGATTGGCTGCTTTTTGATTCTGAGATACCTCAACAAAATACGCCCCAAATTAATAGACAACAGCCTGTAAATCAGCAAAATACAAGGCAAAGTTTGTATCAGCAAGCGCCACGAGAATCGCCTAAAACATTTCAGGCCGAACCTAATGTCGTGAAATCGCCTGTAAATATGCCCGTAAAGCGTAAAATTGAGCGTCCGACAGTTCCTTCTCCTTCATCATCAGGCAAAAATATAGAAAGGATTATGATATTTTATACCGATGGGACTTTTGAAGAAAAAAGACCGAGTTAGTAAAGTGTGTCAGTTTTTCTAACCTGGCTATAAATTACAAAACAGATCAGAAAACTGTCATACAAAATAGGGTAGAGTAGGAGCGAACTTCTATTTTATCCTATTTTAATTTACTAATAAATAGGATAGGCCTTAAAATCCCACTATCCTATCTTTAAATCAATTTTATGAGCTTCAATTTCCCCTATATTATGGTTAAGTTCAAAAATTAGTACAGGGGTTTTAAAAGCGAAAAATAATGTTTACCGCATCATTTTAAAAATATTCAAAAAAAATCTCAACTCTTATTTTAGAAAATACTGTAGACTTTCTATATTATAAATGGGTAGATCCTATTGTGTTTTTGAATCATCCATCGCTACTTACCTACCTGCCCATTTCGTTGAAGAGATATAGTAATAAATAGTAGGGACTACCCGTCATTTACTGGATTTGGGTAAAATATAGTTCTTCTTCATTGGCATTTTTTAGTAAAATAAAGCCTATTGCTGCCTTTTTAGGCATCAGATTTCAAATGCAACACTGTATCTCCAATCTTACTAATTAATTGAATTTCAGGCAGAATTTTATCACTTTAATATGCGAGAATAAGCCCCAATTATAGCGTAACCAATTCTATTAAATCAATAATACGTTATACACTTTAATATTAATAACTACCTGATTTTCAAATGATTAAGATTAAGTGTTCCACGTGAATATGTAACTATTTGAAAATTAAGCACTTAGAGCGAAATTTTCAAATAGTGTAGATAGTGTTCCACAAATGAGGGACATTATGTGTAATTTTGGGTACAAATTAATCAAAAAACCATGGAAAAGATAGATTCATTAAACCAAGTAGCCCAATTTCACCGTACATTCAAAGCACCAATTTTAGAAACCCCACAAATTCCGGCGGCTGACCGTTGCAAATTACGAGTAAGTTTGATTGCCGAGGAATTGAGAGAATTACAAGAGGCCATTGATAACCAAGACCTTGTGGAAGTGGCAGATGCGCTTTGTGATATTCAATACGTACTTTCGGGTGCAGTTTTAGAGTTTGGTTTAGGGGATAAATTCGTGGATTTATTCAATGAAGTACAACGCTCGAATATGTCGAAAGCTTGTAGTTCTTACGAAGAAGCTAAAGCAACTGTTGCTCATTACGCTAAAAAAGATGGCACTGAGGCTGAGATTGTCCAAGATGGAGATAAATTCTTGGTTTATAGAATTGAGGACAACAAAGTTTTGAAGTCAGTAAAGTATTCTCCTGCGGATTTGAAGGAGATATTGGGGATGTAATGGATATATCCTATTGAATATCATGCATACTTATCGCTCTAATTTTAAGTATGACCATCCTGTACACAGTTGCTGAATGTGAAGTAATAGAAATCTTGGGTTTACTTACTAATCCAAGATAATACAGACGGTAAACTATTTTTTTAGTTCAAAATGTAATTAAAAATTAGGAGAGGGGAAACAGAAGTATTTTTATGTAGCACGGAATTATATTCCGTGAATCTTGTGAAAGTAATTTTACAATAAATGTATTCAATTAAAATTGACCACTTCACGGAATACAATTCTGTACTACATAAAACCAAATTTAATACCTACAAATTCATTTCTGAGAATCAACCAATCCGTACAAGGGCCTCGAATAAAAAAATCTGAGGGATTCTCAGCGGACTTGATTTTGAGGAAATTATAAGAAATCTTATACCTACTTACTCTCAGAATTTTTTTTATCCTAACGACGCATATCATTCAATCAACCCCTTGCAATACATCTTCATCTATCCCGAAGGCTTGGCTCTTATACAATATTCAAGCCGTTTCAGTAGAATACAAAAAGTTGTATAATTTATATTATGTTAAATAGAACAATATAAGTTCTAAATGCACGCTACATCTTATTACCATTACTGAACATATTTTTACTAAACTTAAAATGGTTCTCTGCAAAAAAGGTCTTGAACTTTACATCCAAGACCTTTTTAAAAATTGCATTAGAATAATATTACTCTCCGAGAGCTTTCAATTTGTCTTCCATTTTAAGAATTTGATACAGACTTCTTAAACTTGACTTTAAATCCTCTTCCTTCTTAATTGACCAAGCTTTCTCAAAATATGGTAATGCTTGTTTGAATTTATCAGTTGCTAAATCTTCAATCGCTTTCCCTTTCGTTTTGTAGGTGTTCATATCCATTGCATCCACTTCTTTCTTGATCACTACGGCTTCATTGAAGTTCATTACACCCAAGTTGAAGTTGACATCATAATTATTAGGATCCAATTCAATTGCTTGTTTGTAGTATTTAGATGCTTGAGCCATAGCCTCGCTTTGCTTAACTTTTGCATCATCTGATTTTTTGGTAACTTCTTCTGTGTTTACCGCAGTGGCAGCCTGTTGAGTTTTCTCAGTATTTAATTGAGTCAATGCTTCATTTGCCTCTTGTTTCATTACATTAACCTCTCCAATTTGCTTTTTTGACGACGCAGCAGACTTTGGTTCTTTCTTAATTTTATCACTTAAACGCTTAATTTCATCATCATAAGCTGAAATTTTGTCTTTTTGTGCCTGAATTTTTTTATTCAATCCATCTACATTACCTTTTGATAATTGATCTTTATATCCTTTAATTTCTGGATCTAACTCTCTGGCTTTATTTTCATATAAGATCGCTAAGTTTACAATTTCTTGCACATTCTTTGACCCTGACGCAACAGACATTTCCATTTCCTTAATAGCAGCATCTATCTTTTTGAATCCCAACAACATATTGATTTTCTCAGATTTCAAATCCTTATTGTTAGGATGCAAAGCAATACCTCTATTAATGGTTCCAATCGCTAATTCTTCTTTATTCGCACTTCTATAAATTTGCGCTAAGGCGTAAATCATCCCTGGATCTTTTCCACCTAACTCTAAAAATTTCTCATAACCAGCCTGAGCAGCTGCATCATTTTTAGCCAATTGTCCGATTACACCCGTGTACATTGCAGCAGTTGTATCTTTTGGAGCAACTACCATTGCGGTTTGCAAATCTTTCAAGGCACCTGTAAAATCTTTCACTTGGTATTTAGTAATCCCAGCATCCATAAAGGCAGCGTACAATTTTTGTCCTTCTATTTCTGGCTTGCCATCTTTGTCCATCACCATTGTTAAATATTTTTTTGCTGGTGATGCAGGGTCAATTGAGACAGATTTCTTAAAAAAGCTCATTGCTTTATATGCAGCTGAAGGATCCGTCTTTGTCAAAACTGTATCTCTTGAATTAGCAAAATCTAAATAGGCTTCTCCACGAATTAACCAAGTTTTTGCTTTAAGAGAGTCTTTTTTCATTACTGCCTCGTCAGCTTTTTTCTTAGCTTCGGTTAATGACTTGCGATTTGCTTCAAGCATTAATTTATCTACTTGTGCGAAGGTTGCTCCTGTTGTCGTTAATATCGCAAAAAGAGCAAGTGTTATTTTTTTCATTCTTGTTTGATATGGTTTGTAATTGTTTTATTTAGATTTTTCTGTTTAACGGATAATCTTTCAAGAAGTTACTCGTTTAACAAAAGATTAACATTTCAATGGATAGTTATTAATTGATAATTGACAGTGGTTAAGATTTATTATCCATTGTCAATTATCAATTGTATTTTATCAATTATTCTTCGCTTCCCTCCTCTCCTGCTGATTCTACTACATCATCAGCGTTTGAAGAAATTTCGCCTTCACTTTCAGCCGTAATTCCGTCAATTTCTACGACTTCTGCGTCTAAAATCACTTCTTCTTCGGGTTCTTTTACAATTTTTGTGACTGAAGAAATTTCATCTGATTCATTTTTTAAACGAATTAACTTAACTCCTTGCGTATTCCGTCCCATGACACGAAGGTCGGCTACTGCCATACGGATTAAAATACCCGATTTTGTAATAATCATTAAATCATTACTATCAGTTACTTCCTTGATAGCCACCAAGTTACCCGTTTTTTCGGTAATATTCAGTGCTTTCACACCTTTTCCACCACGGTTGGTTAAACGATAATCTTCTACATCCGAACGTTTTCCGAATCCCTTTTCTGACACAACTAATAATTGTTGCGTTTCTGGGTCTTCGATACAAACCATTCCGATGGCTTTTTCCATCAATTTTTCTTCGTCGAGCCAAATACCTTTTACACCAGCCGCTGAACGACCCATTGGGCGTACACGAGATTCTTCAAAACGTACTGAACGACCTGTATTCGTAGCAATAATTACGTGATTATTACCATTTGTTAAAGAAACATCCAATAAACGGTCATTTTCACGAATCGTAATGGCAATAATTCCATTCTGACGTGGACGTGAATAAGCCTCCAAAGTTGTTTTCTTAATCGTTCCGTCTTCAGTACACATCACAATAAAATTATTATTGATGTAATCTGGATCAGTTAATGACTTCACGTTGATAACGGCTCTAATTGAATCGTTACTTTCGATGTTCATTAAATTTTGCACTGGACGACCTTTGGCAACTTTTGAACCTTCGGGAACGGCATAAACTCTTAACCAGAAACATTTTCCGCTTTCAGTAAAGAATAATAACCAGTTGTGCATCGTAGCTGTGAAAAGATGTTCAGTATAATCGTTATCTTTTGTAGCAACTGCACGAGAACCAACTCCTCCCCTATTTTGGGCTTTGTATTCTCCGATTGGTGTACGTTTAATATACCCTTGATTTGAAACGGTAATCAACATTTCATCATCCGCAATCATATCTTCAACCGAAAATTCATCATCGGTCATGTTAATTTGCGTACGACGAGCATCTCCATAACGTTCTCTGACATCAATCAATTCATCTTTGATTATTTGCAATTGACGTTCTGGTCTGTCCAAAATATCTTGCAAATCATCCATCAAACGTTTGATTTCTTCATATTCAGCCACAATTTTATCACGCTCCATACCCGTCAAACGTTGTAAACGCATTTCGAGAATGGCTTTCGACTGAATTTCAGAAAGTCCGAAGTTAGACATTAAACCTGCCTGAGCTGCATTTGGATCTCTTGATTCACGAATCAATTTGATAACTGCATCCAAATTATCGAGTGCAATCATGAAGCCTTCCAAGATATGCGCTCTTTTCTTGGCTTCACGCAAATCAAATTGGGTACGTCTAACAACAACTTCGTTGCGATGTTCAACAAAATGATGAATCAAATCTTTCAAATTCAAGGTATAAGGACGACCTTTTACAAGGGCAACGTTATTCACCGAGAATGAAGATTGAAGCGCAGATTGTTTGTAAAGATTATTCAAAATCACATTTGGAACGGCATCACGTTTTAAGTCAAAAACGATACGCATTCCTTGACGATCTGACTCGTCACGGATTTCTGAAATACCTTCAATTTTCTTATCATTTACCAAATCAGCACATTGTTTTATCAAAGATGCTTTATTGACCATGTAAGGAATTTCGGAGATGATAATCTGATCTTTTCCTGTTTTAGAAGTCTCGAATGTAGCATTTCCACGCACAACAATACGTCCACGGCCCGTTTCAAAAGCATTTTTCACGCCCGAAACACCATAAATTGTACCGCCCGTTGGAAAATCTGGCGCTTTGATGTATTGCATTAAGCCTTCAATCGTAATGTCACGATCTTCGATATAAGCAATAATTCCTGAAACAACTTCCGTCAAATTGTGAGGAGCCATATTGGTTGCCATACCTACGGCAATCCCCGATGTTCCATTCAATAAAAGATTAGGAATTTTTGCGGGAAGAACCGTTGGTTCCATCAACGAATCATCGAAGTTGGGTCTAAAATCAACGGTTTCTTTTCCTAAATCTCCCAATAATTCTTCGGCAATTCTTTTCAAACGTGCTTCTGTATAACGCATGGCGGCGGGTGAATCACCATCGACCGAACCAAAGTTACCTTGTCCATCCACCAATGGATAACGCAAAGACCATGGTTGGGCCATACGCACCATTGCATCATATACGGATGTATCACCGTGTGGGTGAAACTTACCCAAAACCTCCCCAACAATACGGGCAGATTTTTTATAGGATTTGTTGTAATTTACGCCCAATTCATCCATACCAAAAAGTACTCGACGGTGAACGGGTTTGAGTCCATCACGGACATCTGGCAAAGCACGGGAAACAATAACGGACATCGAATAATCAATGTACGCTCCCCGCATTTCGTCTTCAATGTTAATGGGGATAATGTTACTGGTTTGTTCTGACATAGTTTTTTTGAATGTGAGTGGTAGATTAGTGGAAATTGTTAGGCTATTTCCGCTACTCGATGCCTTTTGAATTCAAGTAAAGATTTTAATAAACAATTAATACCAAAACAATACTGAATATTATGCTTACTATACAAATTTCGTGAAATTTGAGGTGTTTTGCAAATATTGAAGGCAATAGATACGATGGTGAATGAGTTTTCGGTAAATTTGTTAAAACGTATTGTCAGAGCGATTCTGTCAATGCATCCCTTTCTGAATTTGGATTCGTGGGATTAGTGGATTTTTTGAATTTTAGTTCAGAAATTTTTCTGATTAATCCACAAAATCCTATTTTTTTATCCAAATATCTTTAAAGCTGAAATAACCAAAACTTATGAAATTTTCAAAAAACTATTTCCTATTATTTTTCCTTTTGGCTAACCTATTTTCAAGTTGTCAGCCTTCTGAAAAAACGGCTTCAAATCAACAAAAAAGAGTATTTCAAGCCCAAAATGAGGGTGATTCTACGGAAAATCGACCTAAAAAGCATCGAAAAAGATATAAAAAGGATATAAATGAAAACGAAAACTCAAATTATATCGCTGAGAATCGTACAGACGCAAATAAATCGGATATTGTTACTGGAAATGCACCTGAAAAGGCCTTGAAGGTTTTGAAATATGTTCGTGAGAATGGCGTAACGATGAGTGAATACGTAGGCGGACGAAAATTCGGCAATTTTGAGGGTTTACTTCCCAAAAAAGATGCGTCGGGCAAACGAATAGATTATCAAGAATGGGACGTAAATCCGAAAGTGAACGGCAAAAATCGTGGAACGGAAAGATTAATTACAGGTTCGGACGGAAAGGGATATTATACAAATGACCATTATAGGAGTTTTTTGTTGGTGGAGTAAAAACGCACAAGATATCTGAATATTCAAGTGGTCTGTGAAGACATTGACAACGGAGGTAACAGCCCGTTACACCTCACCAATAATCAATAAATTATGCAAAAACAAAGAACCATAGAAGGGTTTAATAAAATAGCGCCATTTTATCATGCGGTTTCTATGATATGTTCTTTAAATAGAATTCACAAGTCCCAAATGTGGCTATTATCAAAGAAAATGAATTTTTCTAAGACGTTGATAATTGGCGGTGGAGATGGAAAATTTTTAATCGAAGCCATAAAACAGGGATTATCGGAGCAATATTATTATGTAGATCTTTCCGATGCCATGATTAAATTGGCTCATGGTAAAATTGAAAAGCAATTGCCTCTTTCCTTAGATTCTGTAGTCTTTATTTGTGGTTCGTATCAAGATATTCCTAACAATCAAAAATTTGATTTAATTATTACCCCTTATTTTTTAGACTGTCTTTCAGAAGGTGAATTATCGCTGGTAATGGCTAAACTTCATGCTCAATTAACGGTTGAAGGAACATGGTATTTTACAGATTTCAATATTCCTAAAGATAAAACGCTGAACTTTATTTTTAAAAATATAATTCAATTACTTTACAGAATTTTAAACTTATTTTGTGATATGGGCGTAAATCATTTGCCTGATTTCAACAATGAGTTTTGTAAATATAAATTTACACTTCTTCATGAAGAATATTTTATAGGTGGTTTGTTAGTGAGTCGAATTTATAAAAGTAAGATTCCTTAGAAGTACTATTTCTTACCTATATTTCAATAAAATCAATACCAAAAGTGGAATAACCTCTAAAACATTAACTACCAACAGAAATATCGTTTTATGTTTCTTAGAAAATTATCCATTTGAACAACTTAATTAAATTCCAGAAAGTTTTAATAATAACTTAATTTGGAATATCGGTCATATTATCGTGATACAGCAAAGACTTGTTTATGCTCTGTCAAATTTACCATTGTATATTTCAGATGATTTAGTAAACAAATATAAATCAGGAACGAAACCAGTCTCGCCCATTTCGCAGGAAGAAGTCGATGAGTTAAAATCATTATTAGTATCATTAATTAAAAAAACCAAAACCGATTGAATTACAGGAGAATTTCAAATTAATCACGAAATCACCACTTATACAGGATTTAATTTAGCATCAGTGGAGGATGCGATAATATTTAATAATTTTCACGAAGGGCTTCACCTTGGTTATATACAAAGTATTCTCAAATTTTTGTAAAATCTAAACATGGCAAATTACACAATCCTAAATACCATCTCCGATAAACATTCTACCGAAAAAACATTGGTAGCCATCATTGACGGAGAACATACTGATACCTTAGAAAAATTCTATGCGTCTGTGTCATCTCAACTTAAATTTCCAGATAATTTTGGAAATAATTTTGATGCTTTTGATGAAATGATGAATGATTTGGACTGGCTGCCAGAAGACCGTATCTATCTAATTTTCAGGAATTATGATATATTTTTGGTAGAGGAAAATGATGAAGCCCGTGAAATCCTTTTAACTATTTTGGATGATGCATCATCAGAATGGAAACGTACGGATGGCGAAGGAAAATCCTTGAAAATGCAGATTGAACCGTCGGAATTGGGAGAAGATGATTTGGAGACTTTAGGAATTGAATTTGCAACCACATAGTTTTCATAGTGGACATAAAGAAAATAGCATAAGATAGATTGAATTTGCAACCGCATAGTTTTCATAGTGGACATAAAGAAAATAGCATAAGATAGATTGAATTTGCAACCACATAGTTTTCATAGTGGACATAAAGAAAATAGCATAAGATAGATTGAATTTGCAACCACATAGTTTTCATAGTGAATACAACATAAAGAAGCAGTAAATGATGACAGTGTTAAAAAACAAAAATATATTTGTTATAGGATTAATTCTGATAATGATTCATTCCTCCTTTTCCCAAAAAATAACAAGAGGTCCATATCTGCAAATGCCCACGCCCACGAGTATGATGATTCGTTGGCGTACTGATGTGGCGGTTGGTTCAAAAATCAATTTTGGTTTGACTCAAAATGAGTTATATTCCTCAAAATTGGATGATTTAGCCAAAAAAGAACATATCATCACAATTGATAATCTAAAACCTAATACCAAATATTTTTATGGAGTGGCCTCTGGAAATACTGTTTTGCAAGCAAGCACGGACAATTTTTTCGTAACAAACCCTATGGTTGGCACAGAACAAAAAGTAACTATTTGGGCATTGGGTGATATGGGAATGGGAACGGAAGCTCAAAAAAGAGTTTATCAGCAATATTTGAATTATACCGATAAAACGCATACGAATTTATGGTTACTTTTGGGCGATAACGCCTACGGACAAGGGATGGATTGGGAATATCAATTACGTTTTTTTGAATATTATCAAGGGGATAGATTGATGAAACAGACGGTTTTGATGCCTTCACCTGGCAATCACGATTATTCTCCGACGGCTAATAATTACAGAATTGAAGACCCTCTTGCAGCTTATTTTAATATTTTTTCTGTCCCCACAAAAGCCGAAGCAGGTGGTGTACCTTCTGGGTCAAAAGCCTACTATTCTTACGATTATGCCAACATTCATTTTATAAGTTTAGATTCTTACGGACGTGAGGATATGGACAAACGTCTTTTCTCGAAAGATAGCCAACAGATGATTTGGTTGGAAAAAGATTTGAAAGCAAACAAACAAAAATGGACAGTTGCCTTTTGGCATCACCCACCCTACACGATGGGTTCGCATAATTCGGATACAGAAGATGAGCTTCGTCTTTTGCGTGAAGGTGTTGTTCCAATTTTGGAGAAATATAGTGTTGATTTAGTTTTGAATGGACACAGCCATAATTACGAACGCTCGCAAATGCTAAAAGGACATTATGGTTTGGAGGCAACTTTTAATCAAAAACAACATGGTGTGAGTACATCAAATGGACGTTATGATAATTCAAATGATTCTTGTCCATACATAAAAGACAGCAAGGCAACTGATAATCATGGAATTGTCTATGTAGTAAATGGTGTAGGAGCTGCCAATAGCGGCTCGCAAGGTGCCTATCCACATAATGCAATGGTGTATTCAAACAACGTCAATGCGGGTTCGATGTATTTGGAAGTTGAGGGAAATCGTTTGAATGCAAAATTTATTACAGAAGATGGTAGTATAAAAGACCAATTCACGATTTTGAAAGATGTGAATCAAAAACAGATTTTAAAGTTGGAAGCCAATCAAAATAGCATTCCATTACAGGCATCGTGGAAAGGAAATTATAATTGGCAACCTAATAATGCTAAAACCCAATTGGTAAACGTCGCTCCTTCGATAACCACAAAATATACGGTACAAGATGACCAAAATTGTTTACAAGATGAATTTACGGTAAAAGTTGCTTCGGCGTATTCATTGAAGGATTTCAATTTGACTTCAACTAAAAGTGGAATGTCGATTAATTGGTTAACCGTGCAAGAAAGGGGCATTGTGAGTTTTGATATTGAGCGACAAAGACAAGGCTCCGATTTCAAAAGTGTAGCAAAACTTAACTCAAAGGCCAATGGACAATCTTCAGATAAAGTTCTTTCATATCGTTACCTTGACCATATTCTTGAAGGCAACGAAATTGTAAATTATCGCATAAAAATGACTGATAATGAAGGGCTTATTTATTATTCAAATGTAAAATCTGTCAGTACAAATTTAAAGGTTGCTGATTAAAAATTTGCAAAAAAAAGCGGTTAAACTATCGTCTAACCGCTTTTTATATAAACTTAATAAGATTTAATCAGTTTCTAATCCGTTACATCCGTGTGCGACAAAATTACTTCCCAATCTCCAATTTTTGGTTAATTCCTTTTTCCATCATCGGCAAACCATCGGTCATCCAAGCAGGTGCTGGAGCATCTTTTAAGTAATGTTCGAAATACTGATACAATCTTTTAGCAAAATCTTTTCTATTTTTTCGTTGTGTCAATCCGTGTTTTTCTCCATTGTAATTCAAAAGCCAAACAGGTTTATCTAATCTTTTAAGCGCTGAATAAAATTCAATTCCTTGTTGCCACGGCACAGCGCCATCATCATCGTTGTGCATAATTAATAAGGGTGTTTGGATTTTGGGAACTTGAAAAAGTGGCGAGTTATCTACATATTTATCAAATTTATCCCAGAGCGTCCCTCCTATTCTGGTTTGTCCTTTTTCATATTGAGATTGTCGAGAATTACCTGATTCCCAACGAATTCCACCGTAAGCCGAAGTCATATTCGATACGGGCGCTCCTGCCTCAGCGGCTCTAAACATATTGGTTTGTGTAACTAAATAAGCAGTTTGATAACCACCCCAACTATGTCCTGAAATTCCCACTCTTTCTGGATTAACAAATCCTTTGGCAATCACTTCTTTTGTTCCAGCAATGATACAATTATAAGCACTTTTACCAGGATCGCCCGCTTTATAAATAACATCTGGCACAAAAACTAAGTAACCATTTGAGGTAAAGTAAGGATAATTAATGTACGAACGAATCGGCGAAGGCGTGAAATGCGTATGTAAATTATCCGTATTCTTTTCATAAAAATATACCATCATTGGATACTTTTTAGTCGCATCAAAATTTTCTGGTTTGTACAAAAGTCCTTGCAAAGGTGTTCCATCAAATGCTTTATAATCAACGAGTTCTACCGTTCCCCAAGCGTAATCTTTTTGTTGTGGATTCGCTTCTGATATTCTCGAAACATTCTGAAAAGTCATATCTGAGGTATAAATATCTGGAAAATTCTGAAAATTCTGTTTTGTAAATATCAGATTATTCGCATTTTTGGCCTTGATTGGATTGGATAAATTAAAATCGACTTTATAAATTTCTTTGGGTTTCGACAGCGGACTTACTGGAATGGCAAATCCCTCCGATTTATCTTTTTCATACACCAATTTCCACAAAGCATTTTTACCTAATATAAATTTATCATCCACATCCAAATTGATGTATCGATATTGAACCTTATTAGCTCGTCCACCCGTAATAAGCATCGGAACGTTATTTTTTAAGTCAATTGCCCAAGCATCATATCGGTCATACACCACAAACATTGGGTCTTTCTCATCATCAACCCAACCCGCAGAACCGTAAGAACTCGGCAAATCGGGGTGATCATCTTCTTCGTCAAAATATTTAACAGCAATATTGTTGGTCATCTTAACCGTTTTTTCGGTTTTTAGAGAATAAGCAAACCAAGCAGTATCGGGTGCCGACCACCATGTGACATACTGGGCATTTGGCGAAAGTACTGGATTTCCTTGCAAAGCCTTAGCAATTTGTTTCCTTGAACCATCTTGCAAATTCACTAAATATACGTCCTTGCGGTTGCTCCAATCCCAATGCTGATTAGAATATGGCACATCAGAAGTGGCTATTACCGTATTATTAATAATTTCTTTATCTAAAACAACCGTAGGAATTTCAAGAAACCCTAATTGTATTATTTTAAGATTTTCTAAATTAACCACTGACAAAAAAGACCGTTTTTTATCTTCTTCTAACGTAACTTTTTGCTGCGTTTGCAACTTTTTGTCTTGCCAACTCCAAACCTCTACATTCACAATTTCTTCGGGTAACAACGTTGTATCTGCTACAACAGATTTAGGATTTGTTCCGAAAAACAATTTTGTTCCATCCTTTGAAAAACGGGGCTGATAATTATCACTCACATACCAACCTGCGGGGGCAAAGGTCTGCTTTTCATCGGCTAAAGGTTTGGCAGTTTCTTCTCCAGATTTCCAATGATAGAGTTTTGGCAAACGGATTTGAGTTTTATTATTTGTATCTAAATCAGCAATAAAAGCAATTTGTTGGCCATCTTCGGAAACCGACAATTTCTTAAACTTTCCTTTTGATTTAATAATATTATCTACTTTTCCAGTCTGCAAATCATACGAATAAACGCCTGAAATCATCGTAGAATCATTACCAGTGGTACTAAATACAATTCTATTTGCATATTTAGCAAACTCATAATCGGTCACAAAACTAAATATTTGATCTGTATTAGTTTTTAAATTTTTCAATACTAAACGATATCCGTTCTCTTCGGATTCCTTTTTGCCTACTTTCTTTTTAGCATTATCATTTTTTTTAGATTCTTCCATTTGGTAGGCTACCCAGCCACCCATTTTCTCTGGAATTTTGAAGGATAAAACATTAGCAATCTTCGAAACTTGATTGGTTTTCAAACCATAAATGCCCAAAGAATCTTTGGGCATTTCGTCTTTTTTCTTTTTCAGTCGTTTCAAAGATTTAACCAAACTTAGCTGTGGTTTTATCTTGAAAATAGCAAACTCAGAATCATCCGTTAAACGAATATCTGTGCCTCTCTGAACAGAATCTATTTTTGCATTTTTCAAAGAATGAAATATCACATTACCATCGCCTTCCTGCGGGTTTATTGGAAAAACTATGGTACTTCCATCATTAGAAATATAACGATCTGGAATTTCTTTCCAAGAATCATATACCTCGTGGGTAAGCATTTTTTTCGGGGGCTGAACCACTACGGCTTCCAAAGCTTTCTTGGATTTTTTACTTTTTTGTGCTGATAATGAAAACGTTGCTATCAGACATACCAATACAAGGAATATTTTTCTCATGATTAGGTTGGGATAATAGTTTAATGAAGTAAATTATTTATTTTATGCGCATTGAAGATTCTCTAATTTTTAATTCGGTTTTAAACACTTTCACTTCGGGTTTGTCTATGCTATCGGGTTTTTCAATTTGATTAAGTAACAAAGACATTGCCATTTTTCCCATTTCCAAGGTGGGTTGTGCGACACTCGTGAGCGTAGGAGTTACGATGGTGCAGATAGGATCGTCATTAAAACTTACGATGGCCACGTCTTCTGGAATTCTGATGTTTTTTTTACGCAAGGCTGCAATTGCTCCCACCGCCAAGCGGTCACTAACGACGACTAATCCATCTGGAGGAGTTTCTAATTCAAATAATTCATTAGTCAGTTCAATGGCTTGTTGAAGATTATAATTTCCGTGAACTACTAATGTTTTATCTAATTTCATCCCCGAATCTTTTAAAGCCTTTTCATAGCCCGATTGTCGCAAATTGCTAACTGTAACGTTTGAAGGACCCGCCAAAAAAGCAATTCTTTTCGAGCCATTTTCTATAAGATGTTTGGTCGCTTCATAAGCCGCCCCCACATTGTCCACCATCACTTTTGGCACATCAATTTCGTCGGCATCTCTGTCAAAAAATACCAAAGGAATTCCTTTTCTTTGTAATCGTTTTAGATGTTCAAAATCGGTAGTTTCTTGTGAAATTGAAACAATAAAGCCCTCAACTTGGCCTCTGGAAAGGTTTTGAACATTTATCAATTCACGTTCATAAAGTTCACTTGTCTGCGTTAGTAGCAAACTATAACCTCTGGCAAAGGCTTCTTCCTCAATTCCTCTAATAACCGAAGCAAAAAAATGATACGCTAAATCAGGCACAATTACTCCAATCGTTTTTGTTCTGCTTTTTACTAAATTAGTTGCTAAAATATTGGGCTGGTAATCCAATTCTTTGGCTAACTTTAATACTGCATCACGAGTTTCTGCTTTAATTTCTGGCATATCTCGCATCGCACGGGATACGGTCGCAACCGAAATATTCAGATGCCGAGCGAGGTCTTTTATCGTTACTTGATGAGCCATAAATTATCCTACTAAAGTTACTTTTGCTCGGGTACACACGCCCCCGATGGGTGGATTAAATTTGGAAATGGAAACTTCAATTTTTTCAATGTTGGGGTAACGTTCCCGCACATTTGAAATGATTAATTGGGCAATATGTTCTAAAAGTCTCGCCTTAATTTTCATTACTCCAGAAATTATTTCGTATAAATCTCCATAATTAACGGTATATTTTAACTTATCATTTTCAGCCGCTTCCGAAAAATCGACCACGACTTGGATATCAACTTGATAACGATTTCCAATTTTTTGTTCTTCATCATGTACGCCATGATAAGCAAAAAACTCTAAGCCTTCTAAGGCAATTGTTCCCATTTTTTTAGGTTTAAAGGGTTGGGTGTTAGGATTTACGACATTATACCTAAACTAAAAACACTATAAATTTCAACAAAATAGATATCGTAAAGTTTCAGGTATTAGCACATAAAACCAAAAACTTATCACCGGTTCTAAACAAAAAATTTCAAGCTGTAAAATCAACTTGAAATTTTTACATAGAAAGATTTTCAACCACTATATATTATCAAAAAATGAACCTCCTCCATTAGAAATTGCAGCAGGAACATCTTTTGTAAATTCCTCCATTATTGATGAAACCGTTGGTAAACCGCCATCATTAGGTGTTGATTTACGAGGTCTTCCACGAGTGGCTTTCATTTCTTTGGTCAAACTATCAGCCGTTTCATTAAAGGTATCATTGGGTATTTCAATTGTTGGATTTAGAAGAGCCTCCGTAAACAATCCCGTTTCTGCTTCAGCACCAATAATGGCATGAACGGTCGGTAATTCTTCATTTTCATCGTCATAATCATTGGCTGGTTCAAAATCAATTTCAGGTTCTGTTACCTCAATTTGTACTGGCTCTGAAACTACCTCATTTACTGGCGAATAATCTTCACTTTCATCAGCTAACGTAAGTTCAACGACTGGCTCTTCAACAATTGGAACTACTAATATTTCCATAACAGGCGAAACTACTGAAGGTTGAGATAATTTATCTGTTACTTTAGTATCCAGTTCGTTCAATTTTGCTTCGCCGGTACGAGTGTTAATTCTCTCTTCAAACTTAGTCACTTTATCAAGTGCATCATTGGCAAAGCTTTTTAGCTCAACTACCAAATAATCCTTGTAACGCTCCATGGCTTTGAAGTCACGCTCATAATTTTTTAGGTCATTCACGGCCTCTTCAACCAAGAATTTAGCTTTATTTTCAGATTCAGAAATCATCATATCCGCTTTTTTCTGAGCTTCATTGGTAATTTCCTCGGCATCTTGACGAGCTTTATCCGTAATTAAACTGGCTTCAGCTTCTACTTTTGCGTTGATATTTTGTTGAGCATCCTCGGCAGCTTTCAACGTTTTGAAAAGGCTACTTTCTATCTCTTTCATCCTTACGATTTCTTTTTCAGCAATTTCTAACTGTTGCTTAGAAAAACGAACGTCTTCCGAGATACGCTCCCATTCTTGCGAAAGAGACAATAAAAAGGCATCAACTGATTCGGTATCGTACCCTCTAAAACTCTTATCAAAAGTATGTTGTCTAATTTCAAGGGGTGTTATTCTCATGATTTTTTATATTTATTTCCTTCTTTTAGACAAAGGATATATTAAACAAAGTTGGATTTTCTGCTATGTAAGTATAAATCTAATAATTCTCAATCTTCTATACGCCAAACCGATATCCGCCGATCATCAGAGGCGGATACTAATAAATTTTCATGTTTACTCCACCATAATTTGTTAATCGACGTTCCGTGTCCTGCGTGACGGGCTTTATCAATAACTTTCAGTAATTTGAATTGTTCAGCATCCCAAATTTTGATGGACTTATCCATGCTACAAGTGGCAAAATATTTACCGTCGGGGCTAAATTTTATATCATTGATGGCAAATAAATGAGCCGCAATATCTTGACGCAAATGATACTGATTATTTACGGCTAAAATTTTTAGGTGTGCATCTCGTCCAGCCGTGATTAAATACTGATAATCAGGCGAATAGCAAACCGTAAAAACTGAGTTAGTGTGTTGATTAACCACTAATTTCAATGAAAAATCCTGTAAATCAAAGACTTTTACCGAAAAATCGCTGTATGCCACCGCAAATTCGTTCGAAAGTGAGTTTATGGCAATACTTCTCACACTTTTATCCGATGCTTTAATGTATTTTTTGACCACAAAATTCTCGACATCCAATACCACAATCGTACCATCTGATAGGCCAATAAAAGCATTATCTTTGTAAATTTTTATATCAAAAATTGAAGATGACGTAATTTTTATGGACTTAATTTCTAACTTAGATTCTACATCAATCAGGTGAATCCCTTCAAAATTTTGACCTACCCAAAGTTGATTTCTTACTTTATCAAAACATAAAGCATAGATAGAAGCGGGAACTTGCGCAAATAATTCTCCTGCATCAGGCTTACTTAAATCCCATCTTACCACCAGTCCATCGCCACCTCCCGAAAAAAAAAGATTAGATTCAGCAGTCTCTTCAAGCGTATAAACACAATCACGATGACCAGAAAATGTATCTATTTTTTCTATTTGCATGGTTTGGGTATGGGGTATTGAGCGAGATTACACTAAAATTGTTTGATTTAAGCAAACTCAGAAAAATCTTAATCTATTTTATAAATCTTATTAATCAAGAAAATAGTGTTTCAGACCGTATCTTTCAACGAAATTACTTTATTTTGCAAGGAATGACAACATTATGATTCGTTCAATAAAAAGCAAAATTAGTCTTCATGCGCTAACACCCTGACAGCTAATCACAAATACCAATAATTAACCCAAAATGGCAGTAGTTTTTTCTAAAAATATTTCGGAACAATGTATCGTAACACTTTGGGAAATAGCGGAAGATGCTGATTTTTTTCTAAAATATCTCCATTTAAAAGCAGAAGATTTAGAAGTCTGCTCGAATGCGACTCACCCAATAAAGCAATTGGAATGGTTAGCGAGTAGAACCTGTGTAAAATATACGGTTGAACAATTAGAACACATCTATCAGGGCATTGAAAAAGACGAATTCAATAATCCATATTTATCGAAAATTCAAGGATTTGTATCGCTTTCACATACCAGCAATTACGCCGTTGCCGTGGTGAGTTTGGAAGAAGAAGTAGGAATTGATATTGAGAAGATATCCGATAAATTAAGCCGAGTTTCTCATAAATTCTTGTCGGAATCGGAACGCCTCCACGCAGAGGATGACCTCCTCAAAATGTGTATTTATTGGTGTGCCAAAGAAAGTTTATATAAGTGGTATGGCAAAAAGAATCTATCGTTCAAAGATAATATTTTTGTCGAACCTTTTGAAGGTAACCCTACAATGATAAAAGGTGAAATATTTGTAGATGGAATCCTAAAAACAGCGCATGAATTGGCGATTTTTTATGTGGACGATTATGTAATAGCCATTACGGTTTAATTCGATGTTTGTTATTCGTTTTTCGATAATAAAAAGATAAATTTGGTTTCTTCTTTAAACTATTATCGAAAAACGAACCTCTAAGATCAAAAACTCACTCCTGCATCATTTCCTGCAAAGCTCTATCAATCTCTTTTACCTTGTCATCATCCCCCACCTTTTCAAAAGCCAAAGTTAAATTTCGCAACACTCTACGGATAATATCCAGATTATTGCAAGGCTGATAAAAGATTTCGTTTTGTGGAAAATTATACTGAGCAATGTAATTATCAATATCCACCCGACTGAACACCAGCCCACGATTAAAGACATTGATATAAAACTGCATGTTACCGGATTTGTAGGTCAGGATGAACAGATTGGGTAGATTTACCCCCCAAACCGGTAAGTTCAGTTTTTGAGCAACCAATAAATAAATCACACAAAGTGAAATGGGATTCCCTTTTTTGAGTTCGATTACCACATTCAACATGGAGTTTGAAGCCGAATGAAAATGTTTGGTATTTGCGCCAAATTTCAACTTTCCAAAAATCACAGAATTCAAGGTTTTTATTTGATCCATTGGGTGCATTCCATCCCTAATTTCAAGCCAAACTTCGTAGTAGATTTGATCGACATCTTGACGAAGTTTTTCTAAAGAAAGTTCTGGATATTGATAAGTCGCAATGGCCCACATTCCTTCTAAAAGGTCTTCTGAACCATTTTTTCGCCAAGTTAAAAGTCGTTCAAAGAAGGCATTATATTGTAAATCATGGATTAAATCTTCTAATTTTTTCTGCATCAAAGGGCTTAATGATGACTCTTCCCAACGGTCTTCCAAATACGGAATAACGGTGTCGCCCATTGAACGAATTTTAGTCTCTACATGGTTTAAAACTTCATAATCTTCATCATCCAATAAGGAGATTAAAGCTTTGATTTCGGATTGTTTCATGTCTGTCACGGGTAATTTTTATTGAAAATACGATTTCTTTTTGATAACGGCAAATTGATTTTGTGAGTTAGGGGTTAATAGAGCCGTTTTCATTGTTTTCTAACTACTGATGATGAATTCAAGCATTATTTCAACATTCCATTTATTAACGTTTAGACCGTTTAAGCGAAAATTGAAAGGATAGTTTTTTCTCACAAGGCTTTGTTGTAAATTTGTCTTCGTACACATAAATCATTTCTAATTAAAAATCATACCCTTGGAAATTAAGGGATTCTTTTATGAATATATTAGTTACAGGCGGAGCGGGTTTTATTGGCTCTCATACCGTAGTTGAACTTCACAACGCAGGTTTTGAGTCAATTATTTTAGATAATTTTTCAAATTCCGAAAAAAAAGCACTTGAGGGTATCGAAGAAATTATTGGTAAATCAATCAAATATTATGAAGCTGATATTAATGATGCGACCATTTGGGATAAAATATTTACCGAACAGAAAATTGATGGGATTATTCATTTCGCCGCTGCAAAAGCCGTGGGAGAATCCATCGAAAAACCGCTAAAATATTACCAAAATAACGTTTCTGCCACGATTTTAATGTTAGAAAAAATTACAGAATATAAGGTAAACAATTTGGTTTTCTCTTCTTCATGTACGGTTTATGGCGAGCCTGATTCCCTACCAGTTACTGAAAACTCAGCCGTAAAGCCTGCTACCTCTCCATACGGAAATACAAAACAAATTTGCGAAGCTATAATTAGAGATACAGCGCAAAGTACGAACGACTTTCACGCTATTTCTTTACGCTATTTCAATCCAATTGGCGCTCACGAAAGCTGCCTAATTGGTGAACTACCTTTGGGTCCACCGGCTAACCTTGTTCCATTCCTTACCCAATCTGTGGCGGGTATTCGTGGACAATTATCCGTTTATGGCGATGATTATCCCACTTCCGACGGTACAGCAGTACGTGATTATATCCACGTAGTAGATTTAGCCAAAGCGCACGTATCGGCATTAAATTTGCTGTTAAAACAACCAGAAGGACGTTATTACGATTTTTTCAATATAGGAACGGGCGAGGGAAGTTCAGTTTTGCAAGTAATAAATGCCTTTGAAGAAGCCACGGGTTTAAAGGTGGATTATGTCATAAAGCCTCGACGTGATGGCGATGTTATTGCCGTTTATGCAGATTGCACAAAATCAAAACAGCATTTAGGCTGGCAAACGGAAAAATCACTCAAAGATGCTTTAGGTGATGCTTGGAATTGGCAGAAAAAAATAAGTTAAAATTTGTCTATTCGAGTCAGACAAAAACATAATACTACATAATAGAACCATAAGAACAAATGAAAAAAATACTTATTACAGGCGGAGCAGGATTTATTGGCTCCCACGTTGTACGACTTTTTGTTACTAAATACCCTAACTATCAAATTATCAATCTTGACAAATTGACTTACGCAGGAAATTTAGAGAATATTTCTGACATTGAAAACGCACCCAATTATACCTTTGTGAAGGGCGATATTGTGGATGCCCCATTTATCGACCAACTTTTTGCAGAACACCAATTCGATGGCGTTATTCACTTGGCGGCCGAGTCGCACGTGGACAGGTCAATTACAGACCCAATGGCTTTTGTAATGACCAACGTAATCGGAACTTGTAACCTCTTGAATGCTGCCAAAACTATTTGGAAAGATAACATGGAGGGCAAACGCTTCTACCATGTTTCTACAGATGAAGTTTACGGAGAATTGCATAATCCAGAAGAATTTTTCTTGGAAACTACGCCTTACGACCCACGTTCACCATATTCAGCTTCAAAAGCTTCTTCCGACCATTTTGTGCGTGCTTATGGAAGTACCTATAAATTGCCCGTAGTAATTACCAACTGCTCAAACAATTACGGCCCCAATCATTTTCCGGAGAAATTATTGCCTTTAATCATCCATAATATTTTACACAATAAACCTTTACCAGTTTACGGAAAAGGCGAAAATGTGAGAGATTGGCTATTTGTAGTTGACCATGCCAGAGCAATTGATACCGTTTTTCATGACGGTGTTATCGGAGAAACTTACAATATCGGAGGATTTAACGAATGGAAAAATATAGACATCGTCATGTTAGTTTGCAAGACAATGGATACAAAATTAGGTCGTGAAGCAGGTACTTCCGAAAAACTAATCACGTATGTGACCGACCGTGCTGGGCATGACCTCCGCTATGCGATTGATGCGACTAAAATCATGAATGAATTAGGTTGGAAACCCTCTTTACAATTTGAAGAAGGCTTAGAAAAAACCGTTGATTGGTTTTTGAGCAATCAGGAATGGTTGGATAATGTAACTTCGGGGAATTATCAGAAATATTATACAGAAATGTACGCAAATAGATAACATTAACACATGAATATATTAGTATTAGGAGGCACAGGACAATTGGGACAATGCCTGCAGAAAGTTGCTTCGGAGCGAAACATAACTTCTATCACCTTTGCCGATGAAATTGTGGGTAATATTTTGGATATGGAGGTTTTAGAGAAACTCTTTAATCAAAAAAATCCGACCTTCGTAATAAACTGTGCGGCTTATACTGCCGTTGATAAAGCGGAAGACGAAGTGGATTTATCCCGCAAAATCAATCGTAATGGTGCTGAAAATATTGCAAAATTATGTGTAAAATTTGATGCTACGATGCTTCAAATTTCTACCGATTTTATTTTTGAAGGAAATATTCCCGCATTATTAACCGAAACCGACCCAACTGTACCAATCAGCATTTACGGGTTAACGAAACTGGAAGGAGAAAAAGCCGTAAAAGCAGTTTTAGCAAAACATTATATCGTTAGAACGGCCTGGTTGTATTCTGAATTTGCGGGTAATTTCATGAAAACCATGTTGCGTTTGGGTACAGAGCATGATTCTTTGGGTATCATAGCTGACCAAGTGGGTTCTCCTACGTATGGAGTTGATTTGGCAGGTGCTTTGTTAGATATTATTGTCTCAGAGAAAGAAGCATACGGAATCTATCATTATAGTAATGAAGGAGCAATTTCTTGGTACGATTTTGCCCAAGCCATTTTTGAATTAGGAAATGTGGACGTTATCGTCAATCCTTTAAAAACAAGCGAATACCCCACAAAAGCAACTCGTCCCGCTTTTTCAGTGATGGATAAAACAAAAATCAAAACGACCTTCGGAATCAAGGTTCCGTATTGGCGAGATAGTTTAAAAATAGCATTATCAGCAAACGTATAAAAAATGAAAGGAATCATACTTGCGGGTGGCTCAGGCACTCGCCTTCACCCATTGACTTTGGCAGTTAGTAAGCAACTAATGCCCGTTTACGACAAACCGATGATTTATTATCCGCTGTCGATTTTGATGCTTTCCGGTATCAAAGAGATTTTGATTATCTCTACTCCCCACGATTTGCCGCATTTCAAAAAACTGTTGGGTGATGGTTCTCAGGTGGGTTGTCAGTTTACTTATGCCGAACAACCGTTACCGAACGGACTCGCTCAGGCATTCGTCATTGGTGAAGAATTTATTGGCGATGATAAAGTGGCCTTGGTTTTGGGTGATAATATTTTTCACGGTAGCGGGTTGAGCAAATTGCTTCAAGCCAATAACGACCCACAAGGTGGTGTTGTCTATGCCTACCAAGTCCATGATCCAGAACGTTATGGCGTCGTGGAATTTGACAAAGATTTCAACGTACTTTCTATTGAAGAAAAACCAAAGAATCCAAAGTCAAATTATGCCGTTCCTGGGTTATATTTTTACGATAATTCTGTCGTAGAAATAGCCAAAAACATTGCTCCTTCGCCCCGTGGAGAATATGAAATTACGGACGTAAACAAGGAATATTTAAAACAAGGGAAATTAAAAGTAGGCGTTTTGAACCGTGGAACGGCCTGGTTAGACACAGGTACATTTGCGTCTCTGATGCAAGCAGGACAATTTGTACAGGTAATTGAAGAGAGACAAGGCATGAAAATTGGTTGTATTGAAGAAGTTGCCTATCGCATGGGTTATATCAATGAGGAACAATTAAAAAGCATTGCCGAGCCACTTATAAAGAGTGGTTATGGGCAGTATTTGTTGAATCTGTTGAAGTGATAGATTTTGACTTTGAAATCCCCATTAGACTCTGTTTAATGGGGATTTTTATTTCAGGAAATTTTAGTATGATATTCAACTATTACTACGTAATTAATCCTAAGATTACCCCCCCCAAAAAGATAAAAAATGTGGGAATTTTAGTAAATTGTGTAAGCGCTAAAGTAATAAAAACGGTGATAATACCCAGATAATCAACCCGTTGAACCATTGGAACGATAAAAGTAAATGCAGCTGATAAAGTTAAACCAATGGAGGTTGCATTAATACCATCCAGAGAAGCACGAATCCCTCTAAATTGCTTTAATTGTCCCCAAATTCTATATACAAAGAAAATCAAAAATGTCCCCGGCAAAAATATTCCTGCTGCTCCTACCATGCTTCCCAATAATTGCTCGTACCATGTACCGCCTTTCATCACCAAAACGCCTAAGTAAGAAGTTAATGCAAAAACTGGCCCGGGTAATGCCTGCGAAAGAGCCATGCCCGTTAGGAAATCATCCCCTCGGACGAGTCCTTTAAATTCCACAAATTCGGTGTAGAGCATCGGAGCCAGTACTTGTCCTCCGCCAAAAGTGAGGCTTCCATTACGATAAAAATTCTCAAAAAGTCGGATGGGTTCATAATCGGTAAAATGCCCTAAAACCGCCAAAAACAAAAGAAATCCCCAAAAAAGATTAAAATTAGCCCAAGGAATCACCATTTTATGTTTAGTCTGTTTAGGATAATCTTTGTAGTTGAAGGAAGTGAATGTTCCCCCTACGATTAAAGCAATCGGACAAACCCAAGGTGATTGATAGTAAAAAGCAAAAGCGGCCGAAATTATCATCAACACGATTCCAACATTATTTTTAATTACTTTTCGGCCCAAAATATACCCAGCATGAATTATAAAAGCGACTCCAATGGGTTGAATAAAACGGATTAAATCACGATTGCGAAGATAAGTCATGCCAAAAGCTGCCGCCGTCATAATGGCAACGGCGGGCGTAATCCACACTAATAAAGTAATGTAAGCTAAATTTGGACCTCCGATTTTGTACCCCAAAGCCGTGATAGTTTGGGTGGAAGTTGGTCCAGGGAGCATGGCACAAAGCGCCTGTATTTCAAGGAGTTCTGCTTCAGAAAGATAATTTCTTTTTTTTACAAAGAGGTCTATAAACATCGCTAAATGAACTTGCGGCCCTCCAAAAGAGGTACACGCAAGTATCAAAACGTCTTTCAAGAAAATTAGCCGCCTGATTTTTTTCATTTTTTCAGTCCCAATTCAATCAATCTTTCATTTAAGAATTCCCCTGCAGTCATGTTTACGTACATTTTTGGCTGCGTGGCATCTACGCACGAATCCAAACACGTTAAGTCCATTTCTGAACGTGGGTGCATAAAAAATGGGATTGAAAAACGGGATGTTCCCAATTTCTCTTTCGGAGGATTAACCACCCGGTGAATCGTTGATTTCAATTTATGATTCGTCAAACGGTCGAGCATATCACCAACATTCACGACTACATAATCAGGCAATGAAGTAATTGGAATCCATTTTCCATCAGTTCTTAAAACTTCCAACCCTTCAGCAGATGCACCCATCAAAAGGGTTATCAAGTTTATATCACCGTGAGCGGCCGCACGAACAGCGCCTTCTGGTAGTGTTTCTGGATTCAAGATTGGGAAATAATGAATGGCTCTCAGAATAGAGTTACCGTGTTTTACTTTATCTTCAAAATAATCTTCGGGCAATTCCAAATATAAGGCAATGGCACGTAATAATTGCTTACCTGCATTCTCCAAAGTATGATACGTATGAAGCGTATCTCTTTCAAAATCAGGCAATTCACTTGGGAAAACATTGTCAGGATATTCTTCCCAAATTGGGTCACCATCGTTCAAAATGGGTTGTCCAACGTGATAAAATTCCTTTAAATCTGCTGCCTTAAATCCTTTGGCAGTTTCTTTTCCTTTACCGATGTAACCACGTTGTCCAGCGATTCCTTCAATAGCATATTTTTGTTTTAATTCATCGGAAGAAAGAAAAAATTTCTGAACCGTATCGTATAAATCGGTGGTTTTATCACTGGTTAAACCATGACTTTTAATGGCTACAAAGCCAATATTATTGAAAGCTGCACCTAAATCTTGTACAAATTTAGCTTTGCGGGTAGCATCGCCAGCAGTAAAATCCGCTAAATCAAGCGATGGAATTGTGTCGAGAAGTGTCATTTTTATTGGGGGTTTGGGGTCAGGGGTTGGGATTTAAAAAATGCTTGAAAGTTTAATTAAACCCCTAAATCCAAACCCCAGGCCCCTATTTCAAAGCATTTTCATAGTTTTTAGTAACCGCATCCCAGTTTACAATATTCCAGAAAGCAGCAATATAGTCAGCACGTTTATTTTGATACTTCAAATAATATGCGTGTTCCCAAACGTCTAATCCCAAAACTGGAGTACCCTTTTTCTCAGCTACATCCATCAAAGGATTATCTTGGTTCGGTGTAGAAGTAATCACTAATTTCTTATCTTGAACAATCAACCAAGCCCAGCCCGACCCAAAACGAGTAGTTCCAGCTTTGGCAAATTCTTCTTTAAATTTATCGAATGAACCAAACGTTTTTATGATTTCGTCGGCTACTACTCCTTTGGGAACTCCTCCGCCTTTTGGCGACATCACATTCCAGAAAAAAGTATGATTCCAATGTCCACCCGCATTATTACGCACAGCTGAAGGTTCTTTTCCTGCTTCTTTCAACAAATCCCAAAGCGACATTTTTTCCATTGGCGTACCCGTAACGGCTTTGTTCAAATTATCAACATAAGCCTTATGGTGACGGCCATGATGAATTTCCATCGTCATTTTATCAATATTAGGTTCTAAACTTTCAGGGGCATAAGGCAATGCGGCTAATGAAAATGGAGCGGTTTCGAGCATCGTTTGCTCCAGTGTCAATTTAGGTAATGTATTATTATAACTACTTCTGAAGGAGAAGCCAAACGATGAAAAACCAGACAAAGTAGCTACTGAGGCTAAGGTGGTTTGAAGGAAATTTTTACGGTTCATGAGTTGTTTAGGCTTTGCGATTAGCTTTTGCCCGTTTAGAAATTTATTTTACTTATTTAATCGTTTGTAATTTATTCGTATCTGAATTCACAATCTTCATCGTATAATGCATATTTTCATCTGGACGAACAACTGGCATTCTCATGATTTCTACCAAATTGGGCTTTATCACAATCATATTGTCAATATTTTCAAGTGCTGGTTTCATATTTTTATCGCCTTGAATTCCCCTTTTTGATAATTCAGAAGTAAAAGGAATGCTACTGGGAGGCAATTGAAATTTCTTAATGGCATTTTCTTGTTGATAACTTTTCAAGAAATCCAACATGATTGGGGAAGTAAGCTCATTGGGTCTTACTTCGTTTTGAGCGTAACCGTAAAAGGCTAAACCGATGAAACTGAGGGCAAAAACTGATTTTTTCATAATATGGATGATTTTAGAATTACTCATAAACAATTCGACTTACAATACTTCGTCCCAAGGTAATTTCATCCGCATATTCCAAATCTCCACCAATCGGGATTCCTCGGGCAATGGTTGTAATTTTAATATTCAAAGGTCTCAACCTTTTCGTCAAGTAAAACGCCGTGGTATCTCCTTCCATGGTAGGACTTAATCCCAAAATTATTTCTTTAACTTCCGATTCCGTTCCTATTCTATCCGAAATTCTTTTCAATAATGAATATATCTTCAAATCATTCGGCCCAATCCCCTCCAAAGGTGAAATAATTCCTCCCAAGACGTGATACATTCCTCGGTATTGCGAAGTATTTTCAATCGCTAAAACGTCACGAGTGTCTTCAACCACGCAAATAATAGATTCGTCTCGCTTTGGATTAGCACAAATCTGGCATAAATCATTATCCGAAATATTATGACATTGACGGCAATATTGCGTTTTAGTACGCATGGCAATCATTGCTTCCGAAAGTTGAAGCGTTTGGCGTTCATCACGTTTCAGTAAATGTAGCGCCATTCTCAATGCCGTCTTCTTTCCGATTCCTGGCAATTTTGAAATTTCCTCTACAGCATTTTCAATAAGTTTTGATGGATAATTCAATTTATTTCGATGTTAGGTTTTAGATGTTTGTTTTTCGTTTTTCGATATTTGCTAATGATATTCCAAATTCGTCTTGAGGTATATTTTTACGAACATCAAACATCACATTACTCTGGCATCAATTCCTCGGCGACAAATATCATTTCGCATGGGTACAAGTTCTTCAAATGTTCCTTTTTTCACGGAGCATTTCCCTTTATAATGAATTAATAAGGTACATTGTTCAGCCTGTTCAGCCGTATGTCCACACACCTCCACAAGTGTATCAATCACGAAGTCGAAGGTATTTATTTCATCATTGAAAACCATAAGGTCATTTTGATCAACATCAATTACTTGATCCATTACCTCTACGTCTTCTTCAAATTGTTCAAAAGGTCGCATCTATTTATGTTCTGTATGTTAGGTTTCTCGATTTTTCAGTAAGATAATACTGATATTCCCGAAATTGTGAAAAATATAACTCTTTTATGATAGCAAATTTAACAAATTTTCTCAATTTTGGTAAACGGTTTTCAATTAACAATTGAAAATTGACAATTAATAATTAAGAGAAATAAATTATATTGAAGTAGTACGATAGTTTTCTTTTTCAATTATTCATTGTTTGTTACTAATTGTAAATTATCCTGCCAATTATTAATTAAAACTCATGACCACAAGTTTAGCTTTCGGAATTTTAGCCGTTTACTTTTTAATGTTAATTGTCGTTGCTCATTATACCTCCAAGGGTGCCGATACGAATACTTTTTTTACTGCCAACAAGCAATCGCCTTGGTGGTTAGTGGCTATTGGTATGATTGGAACGTCTATTTCGGGGGTTACGTTCATTTCTGTTCCAGGCGCAGTTGGCGTTGATAAATTATCGTATTACCAGATTATTCTTGGCAATTTAGTAGGGTATTTTGTCATTGCAACGGTGCTTTTACCCTTGTATTATCGATTAAATTTAATTTCTATTTATACTTACCTCGAAGGACGTTTAGGAAAATGGTCTTACAAAACGGGTTCGTCATTTTTCTTGCTCGCCCGTACTTTGGGTTCGGCTGCTCGTTTGTTTTTAGCGGTTCAAGTGCTTCAATTAGCGATTTTTGATGCATGGGGAATTCCATTTTGGGTATCAGCTTTAGTAACCATTTCCTTGATTTGGGTTTATACCTACCGTGGGGGCGTAAAAACGATTATTGTCACGGATACACTCCAAACATTTTTTCTCCTCACGGCCTTGGTTTTAACGATTGTATTAATTGCCAATAAATTAGATTTAGGTTTGGGTGGGCTAATTTCTACTATTCAAGAAAGTAAATATTCTCAAATGTTTTTTTTCGATGACTTTTCTTATAAACATCATTTTGGGAAAGACTTTGTGGCGGGTATTTTTATTGCCATCGTAATGACGGGACTCGACCAAGATTTAATGCAAAAAAATCTTACTTGTAAAAACATCGGTGAAGCACAAAAAAATATGTTTTGGTTTTGTTGCACCTTCGCCGTTACCACTTTAATGTTCGTTTGTTTAGGTGCGTTACTGTACATTTATGCCGATAAAATTGGCTTTGAAATTCCCACAAGAACTGATTTATTATATCCAAAATTAGCCTTGAGTGGCGAGTTTGGACTATTGGCTGCCGTAACGTTTTTATTAGGAATCACTGCCGCAACCTATGCAAGTTCAGATTCTGCTTTAACAGCCTTAACTACCGCCTTTTGCATTGATTTTATGCACATCGAAAAATACGAAGAATCGAAAAGAACAACGATTAAACATTACACCCACATCGGGTTTTCAGCTTTGTTTTTTGTCATTATCTTGATATTTCACGCCGTGAGTAGTTCTTCTATTATCTCAACGGTTTTCAATATTGCAGGATATACGTATGGTCCACTTTTAGGGCTTTTTGCTTTTGGATTATTCACAAAAATGCCCGTCCGTGATTCTCTCGTGCCTTACGTATGTATCGCCGCTCCAATTTTAACCTATATCATCGACACCAATTCAAAGGAATGGTTGAATGGTTATCAGTTTGGATTCGAGAAATTATTAGTCAATGGAGCTATTACATTTTTGGGGTTATTTTTGTTAGGAAAAAAACCTTCCACTACTCAGTTGGGTTAGCATTCGGATTTAGCTAATTTAGCTAATTTATCCAGATTTTTAGATTTTATTTTAGTAAATTAGCTGAATCTTAGCTCCATTATGAGCCATTCATCGTGGATTTAACAACGCAATAAAACTCGCACGATTTTTGTCTTAAAAGTTTTATAATTCCTTGCGTACAATGAACCTAAAACTAACAAAAAAAATTATTTCGATTTTTATCTTCTTTACTTTATCAAGTTGTAAGGAAAATATTCCGGTATCCAAACCCGAATTTCCAGCCTTGACTTTCAAGGATACTGATGTTAATGGCGGTTCTTGGAAAACGGTCATTATTGATTCCCCACAAGAGTATTACGTTAAAGTACCATCCGGTATAGATTCTGACGAATATCAACAAGAACTTACTCAATCAAATTCAATCGTAAACCAACGCAATTATGCTCAGGAAGTAGCCATAAATCATTGGGCTTCTGGAGGCGTATTGAGGTGGAATCAAATTGCTCGTGAGTTAGTAGCAAAATATAATCATCCCCCCAAAGATGGAGAAAAAACCGACTCGACTAAACCGATGGCTTCACCGCCATTTGCCGCTCGTACGTATGCACTTCTGAGTGTGGCACAGTATGATGCCTTAGTGGCTACGTGGGCGTATAAATACAAATACATGAGATTAAGTCCATCCCACCATGGCTTAAAGAGTTCCTTGCCCGAAACAGCGCTGCCTTCCTACCCTTCCGAAGATGCAGCAGTGGCAGCCGTTTCGTATAAGATTTTGAGTAAATTGTTTCCCGCCGAAAATGATTATCTCTACAGCCAGGCGCTCGAACACGGAAATACCAGATTATGGTCGGGTGCAAATCTAAAAAGTGATATTATTGCGGGTGGACATTTGGGTGAACAAATTGCTAAAAAAGTAATTGCTTATGCCCAAAACGATAATTTTGACCATGCACGAGACGAAAAACAAACCTGGAAAGATAATGCCAAGAAAATTAGGAATTCATGGATAAGTCAGAGTAATCCACAAAGTCAACCTCTCTTACCGTTAATGGGCATAGTTCACACTTGGTTTGACAAAAATGAAGTTTTGGGAAATCCGCAACCCTCATCACCGCCTTCCTTGGAAAGTGAAGAATTTAGAAAAGATATTGATTCCGTTAAAGCCATTGGCGATTCACAAACACCCGAACAAAGACGCATTGCTGAGTTTTGGGCGGATGGTGTAGGCACCTTTACACCGCCAGGACATTGGAATAAAATTGCAGAAGATTTAATTAGAAATCAACAATTTACGGAGTTGAAAACGGCTAAAATATTTCAACAGTTAAATCGTGCCGAGGAAGATGCTGCCATTGCGTGTTGGGCAACAAAATATAAATATTTCTTTCCAAGGCCTTCGCAAGTGGATAAAAATTTAAAACATTCATTATCCGTGCCTAATTTCCCATCTTACACTTCCGGACATTCAACGTTCTCGGCGGCAGCGGCTTTAGTGTTAGGACATTATTTTCCGAAAGATTCTGTCCGTTTAAAGAAAATGGCCAACGAAGCTGGAATATCCAGAATCTACGGAGGTATTCATTATTTCTGTGATAACGAAGGGGGAAAAATGTGTGGGGAAAAAATTGGAAAATTGGCGATTGTTTGGGGGAAGTGATTTTACAATAAATATTTGCAACGTAACGCTACATCTTGTATATTTGAATTAAAACCATTAACAATGTTTGATTTTTTGCAAGGCATAAAAAATAAAAATTTATGTTTATGATTTTGACCATAATCCTCCTCATTTTCATGCAATTTATGCTGAATACGAAGTTTTAATCTCAATTATTACGTTGAAAGTATTGAAAGGAGAAATGCCTAAACCTCAATTAAAAAGAGTTTTAAAATGGGCAAAATTGAATTAATTAGCATTGTTAGAAGAGTTTAAATTCTTAAATCCTCAACTTCGCAAATGAGACCTCCACGAATCATTAAAATAATAAAAGTAGAACCCTACAAAGTAACTACTCTTTGGTCTAACGGAGAAGTTAGAATGAATGACTTTGACAAAAAATTAGGATTATTTCAACAAAGTGAACGACTTAAAGCTCTTTTAGATTACGAAAAATTCTCACAAGTATCTATTAATCAAGGAGATACTATATCTTGGGAGAATATTCAATTTAAAAATACTCGTGGTAATTTAATCCCTATTTCGTTTGACCCTGATGTTCTTTTTGAGGAAAGTGTTATCGTAGAATCACCTCCAATTATTGAGATTGACTCTCGAAGAGAATTTACTCAAAGTGATTATGCGCTTAGAAATGGGCTTTCACCTTCCAAAGTTCGTACTTGGGTTAAGAGAGGAAAATTAAAAAGTAGATATGTCCCTCATTTAGGAATTACATTAATTGTTACATAAATTTGCAAAACTGCCATATGGCATATATATTTACGCCATATTGTAACATTGAAGATTATGAAACAGACACTTGTTGTAAATCGCCTTAAAAATCCTTTAGATTTAATTGAACTTTCTCGCAAGGGTTTAAGCCGTGCGGCCGTTGATTTAGTCGCTCAAAAGCTAAGTCTTTCCGACCGTGATATGGCTCGAATTTTGAATATTTCAGAACGAACTTTTCACCGTTATTCTCCTGATACACAATTAGATACCTCCTCAACGGAACGTCTTTTGAAATTAATGCTTTTGTATCAACACGGCGAAGAAGTATTCTCAACGCTGGATGATTTTAAACCTTGGATGAAACAATCAATGCGGATATTTGGCGATAAATCAGCCCTTGATTTATTAGATACCGTTACAGGTTTTGAATTGGTGGATAATGTTTTGAGTAGAATTGAATTTGGAACGTATTCATGATAAAACTCTATCGCCTGCAATCGGCACGTTACGGATTACCCAAAGATTTTTTATCGGGCAAAGGGGCAGAACTCACAGGCGGACGGTGGAATCCCTTGGGTATGCCTGTCGTGTACACCTCACTTTCGGTTGAATTAGCTTCGTTAGAATATTTAGTGCATTATTTTGAAGGATTTCCCAACAGCAAACTTCCTGAATTATTAGTGGCATCGATTGAAATTTCTGAACAAGATATTTTAACGATTGAGCCTGATTTTTTACCCAAAAACTGGCGAAATAATCCTGCGCCAAGAGCATTACAATCAGTTAGTAATCAATGGTTTAAGAACAAAAAATACTTAGCGTTACAATTGCCGACTGCCGTACATTCTATGCAAACAGAATTATCATACAACGTTTTGCTGAATCCACTTCACGAACGTTTAAACGATGGATTAATCACGCAAATAGAACCGTTTTATTTTGATAGTCGCTACAAGAAGCCACAAATTCAAGGTAATCAAATGAATGATTTGATTGAAGATATTTTGGGAAAAATGTAACCCATAAAAAAGCCCAAACTTTACAGCGTGGGCTTTTTATGATTTCATCGTGGTAACACCTAATCACCAAAACCTATTACCTAATTTCTACAAATTATAGTGTGGACGAATAACGCCCTTATATCCGTGTTGCGATAACCAAGTCAATTTTTCATTTGCTCCTTCTTTCGTATAAAATTCGCCGAAAATTAATCTGAAAATTTTTCCCGTGTCCTTCGCTCCTACTTGCACATAAATTTCTTCTTTTTTCACGCCCATTTTCAATAATTCATCGTATAAATCTTGAATCATATTCAGGTTTGAAAGTGCGGTCACTTGCACACCAAAACCTTTTGGATTTTTCTCTGAACCACCAATATCGTAGGTGTGATTGACCGAAAAAGGCTCAGCGGGTGTTTTTGGCAGGGCAGCCATAGCAGGTTTTATTTCTTTACTCTCCTCTTTTGAGGTAACCTCACGCCCTTTATTCAAAAAATTATCGAGCGCTTTATCAATTACTCTTTCAGCTGTTGGTTGTGACACAACTTCCAATCTTACTTTGGCTTTTCCGCTCGCCATCATGCCTAATTTTGAAGCAGCTTCTTTTGATAGGTTAATAATTTTACCTTGTTCTTCACATTTACAATAATCATTTATTCGAACCTGAACCGTAAGATTATTTTCTAAATTAGTTACTTTTACTAAGGTATTTAGGGGATATTTTGAATGCGAAGCCGTCAGTTGTGCATCATCATATTTTTCTCCAAATGAGGTCAATTTTCCTTTGAGGTTAGCTGCGTAATAACGAGCAGTTCCTTCTTCGCTGACTTTGATGACGGGGTAAATTTGGGTTGCTACTATTTGAGCAGAAAACCACAAAAAAACCAGTAATAATGCAAAAATCTTATTCATGGCGCTGATAGTTTAATTTAATACGGGGGTTACAGTTTAAATTACTATGTTAGTGATTAGTTAGTTCTTTCGATAATTATTTATATTATTGCATATAAATTCTCATTAAAATTGGTGTTACTGCAAACATAAGCACTTTTTGCAATAACCCCTTTATTATGTTCAATTAACGTGCCAATTTTTATAAACGGATAAAAATCTGTTTATAAATAAAATAGTTAATTATTCCGTATGTAATCATTTTAATAAAAACACTATGAATTCAATTCCTGCAAGCATTCAAGGACAACAGAGAGTAATTATCGAACACGTTTCACCACAATTAGAAGGAGGGCGTTTTGCCGTTAAATCCTTTATGGGCGATGTCATAAAAGTAGAAGCTGATGTATTTTTAGATGGCCACGATATACTTTCGACTAATTTACTGTATAAATTCTCAAAAGATAAAACATGGACTTGTGTTCCAATGACATTTACCTTGAATGACCATTATGAAGCGTACTTTACGGTTTTAGAAAATGGTTTTTATACCTACACGATTGAGGCTTGGGTCAATCATGCTGCTTCTTGGGAACATGAAATGGATATGAAAATAAAAGATGGACAACACGTGAATGTGGAGTTGTTGGTTGGTGTAAATATTTTGGAAACAATGGCAAAAATTGCCACAAAAGAAGACAAACCAGAGCTAAAATCTTACGCAAAATTATTCCGTAGTCCCAATCATTATGAAGAAGCCGTTGCGTTTTCAAGTAGCCCTCAAATGCGCCAATGGATTCATCAATATCCAGATAAAAAGTACGTTACTACCCACCGAGAATTAAAATTGTGGGTTGATAGAGAACGAGCAGCTTTTTCCTCTTGGTATTCTATGTTCCCCCGTTCGGCCTCCTCTGAACATAATACGCACGGAACTTTCAGAGATGTAGAAGAAAATGTATTACCCCGCATGAAATCTTTGGGTTTCGATGTATTGTATATTCCGCCTATTCACCCAATCGGAAAACAGTTTCGTAAAGGAAAAAACAACTCAACAACGTATCAAGAAGGTGAACCTGGCGTACCTTACGGCATTGGTTCGGAGTTGGGCGGACATACCGCAATCCACCCAGAATTAGGCAATTTCGACGACCTAAAACATTTGATAAATACCTGTAAATCAATGGGTATTGAGTTAGCAATGGATTTGGCCATTCAATGTTCACCCGATCACCCTTGGGCAAAAGAACATCCAGAATGGTTCAAAATACGCCCTGATGGAACGATTCAGTACGCTGAAAACCCGCCGAAAAAGTATCAAGATATTTATCCTATTAATTTTGAATCAGAAAACTGGCAAGGACTTTGGCAAGAACTCAAACACGTAATGATGACATGGGCAGAATGGGGCGTACGAATTATACGGGTGGACAATCCGCATACGAAGGCTTTTGGCTTTTGGGAATGGGTGATTGCGGAAGTACATGCAGAGTATCCCGATATGATTTTCTTGGCCGAAGCATTTACGAAGCCCAAAGTAATGGAACAATTGGCAAAATTGGGTTATACGCAGTCGTACACTTATTATACATGGCGAAATTCTAAGTGGGATTTGATTAGTTACATGAATGAATTGAACGCACAAGCTACCTATATGCGACCCAATTTTTGGGCAAATACCCACGATATTTTACCGTATAGCTTACAAGGGGGACTCGAACCTTTGTTTTTGATTCGGTATTTTATGGCGGCAACTTTATCTTCTAATTACGGAATTTTTGGTCCATTTTACGAATACATGATTAATGAAGCAACGCCAGGAAAAGAAGAATATAAAAACTCGGAAAAATACGAAATAAGGCACTGGGACTGGAATATGGAGAATAAATTGACCCATATTATCCGCATCACCAATCAAGCGAGAATAGAAAATACGGCTTTGCAACGGACTAATAATATCACGTTTTGCGATATTCAAAATGATAATATTTTGGCCTATTTAAAAACCGCTTGGAACGGAAACAGAATTTTAGCCATCGTAAATCTCGACCCTTACAATACCCAAAGCGGATACGTGAGAATACCGCTAAATTTAATCTACAAGCATCCCGATGAAGAATATATCGTTCATGATTTATTGACGGGTGCGAAATACTTTTGGCGAGGAGAATATAATACCGTAGAATTAAATCCGCAATTGATGCCAATGCACCTTTTTCGGATTGAGGATTTGTAAAGAAAGATATTACTAAAAATCCCTTGACAGACTATATCTTAATCAAGGAATTTTTTTTAAAAAACGGCATTTTAACTAAAATAAATTACATAAAATCAATTAAAATCCATATATGCACTTATTTTTGTTTCAATAATTAAAGTAAATTAAAAATGAGTGAGCTTAAAAATAAAAAAACCTAAAAATAACCGGATTACTATGAAGAAAACGTTAAAAAAAGTCGCTCTCATTTTCGTTTCATTCGTGTCAGTAATTGTCATTTTGGGGTTAATATTAGCCTACCTCCCAAGTAAATCAAGAATTAGTAATCACGGGATTTCGCCCGAAGAAGCAGCTATTTTAAGACTGAAATACATAGGAGTTCATCAGCAGTTTACGACTACTGACGGAGAATCACTTTTTCTTCGTAGATGGAATCCTGATAGTATAATTCAATCTAAAAAAGATATTACTGTCTTGATTTTTCACGGATTTACGGCTCACAGTGGAGCTTATGATATGGCTGGCGTTCCACTTTCGGCGGTTGGCAACAATTGGTAGTTTGGTTAAATAAAACTTTCAAATCTTAATTCTAACCACCTTGGAACCACAAACTAATCTCCGAAAATCATGGTATGTCGTTAGCATTCTGACCTTAGCCTACGTTTCTTCTTTCATTGACCGTCAAATACTTTCTCTTTTGGTAGAACCCATTAAAAGAGATTTACAGATTTCAGATACACAAATTAGCCTTTTAATGGGACTTTCATTTGGTATTTTTTACACCATTTTGGGCATTCCTATTGCCCGATTAGCAGATTTGAAAAGTCGTAAACAAATTATAGGTTGGGGCATTGGCCTGTGGTCGTTGATGACGGCTGTTTGTGGAATGGTGGGCAATTTTACGCAACTATTCTTGGCTCGGATGGGCGTTGGTGTGGGAGAAGCCGCACTTTCTCCTGCCGCTTATTCGATGATTGCCGACTTATTCCCTAAAAGTAAATTGGCAATGGCAAATAGTGTGTACAATATGGGTATTTTTATCGGTTCGGGTTTAGCTTTTTTGATTGGAGGATTCGTTATAAATATCGTTAAAGTACAAGAAATGTGGCACGTGCCATTGGTTGGAGATGTTTTTCCTTGGCAAGTTGTTTTCTTTTTTGTGGGATTACCGGGGCTTCTGATCGTTTTCTTGATTTCCAGCATTAAAGAACCAATTCGTCAAGGCAATGAGACTGAAAAAGCGTCTTTAGGTCAAACATGGGCTTTCATTTTAAAAAATGCCAAAACTTACATTAACATTAATTTGGGGTTAGGCTTTTTAACTTTAGTAAATTATGCCAACGCCGCTTGGATACCTTCTTTTTTTGTGAGGACTTATGGTTGGACGGCATCAAAATCGGGTACAATTTATGGGATTGTAGTCGTCATTTTTTGTACCTTAGGTTTATGGTTTGGTGGAAAATTAGCGGATAATTTTACGCAAAAAGGATACAAAGATGGCAAAATAAGAGCCTGTATTTGGCTTATTGCTGGGCTTTTGGTTTCCTGTTGGGTATTTCCACTAATGCCCAAAGGCGAATGGGCAGCTTGGGCAATTATCCCCGTTGCTTTCTTTTCATCTTCACCACTTGGAGCGGGTACGGCTGCCATCGCAGAAGTAACGCCCAACCGAATGCGTGCCATGACATCGGCATTATATTTATTTATGGTCAATCTAATAGGATTGGTTTTTGGGCCTTTGTCTGTTGCATTATTGACCGACAAATACTTTCATGATACCACTATGATTCGCTATTCAATCTTGATTGTGTTGGTTTTGGGTACATTTTTAGGATTAGGTTTTATGTATTTATCCTTGAAACCTTATCGCAAAATGCTGACGAATGAGCAATCTTGACATACATTAAGAGTATTAAATAGTCTCTATAAAAGATTCAAACATAATTGGTAAGTAGTAATTACTGGGCATCACAACATTTGCGGCTTAGATTTACAAATTATGGTTTTTTTTGACTGCTTATCACAAATAGCGTGTTCAGAACTAAATTCCCTACCTACTTATGCTGGATTACTTATTTTATTCGTAAAAAAATAAAAATATTTTTCTTTCAAATGTGTCCCCAAATCTATGCCAATTGAAAGATATCCCCATCGAACGGCAGAAAATAATGATAGATTTTTTACGAAAATTTTACTCAAAAAATCTTGTTACCACTGATGTGACTTCCAATAAAAACCTTCGTTACAAATATAATTACAGATAATACAAACATACTTATTGACAAGGAAAAGACCTTTGATTAAGTCATGAATTGAGAAAAAGACGACTTTGGCGGAAGGCATTTTTATCAATTCAATGGTAAACAAAACTTATTGAAAAGGCTTTTCTTTGCGATAAGTAATGAATTGAAAGAAGCTATTTTGGCGGAAATAATTTTAATCAGTTCAATAATTTGTGATTTATAAAAATGAGTGGCGGCTCAAATTTATAATTCGCAATTTGTCTAAGTAGTTATGAATGATTAGCGATCGGGTAACCCCGACTCATGAAAAAAGACCCCATTGTCAAAAGACTTTGGGTTTTTTTTTGATTGGCACGAAACTTGAGAAATATCGAAATTTTAAAAATGTCAAAATCAGAAATACTACTCTATTTTCTGTACAATCTAATTAAAATTACCCATTCATGTAACAACCATATTTTCAGGAGTTTCTAAAAATTCCACTTTTATTTTATGAAAAAAATTATTATTGGCATAATATTTGACTTGTAATTATTACTCAGAGACATTCCGCCAGATGTTAGGATGAGAAAAAATTGCTCCTGTCTAAGCAGTATTGCATAATTTTCCTCTTCGTTTTAATCCTTAATATTTCTCGGCGTTTCTTCTGATTGTTCAGAATCAATCAGTGGTTGTATATCTTTCGATATTAAACCGAACCACTAATAATATTTGAGTATGTGAGACCGCCATTTTGCTATTCAATTTTTAGCGTAGTCCGCCAACTACGTTTCTTGGATAACTGAGCCACCACTTAGTTGCCTTTTGTTAAATGTTTAACAATTTTCCGTCAAGAAAAAATGAGACAATACTTCAAATTTCATTGCCTAAAATAGCATAGATGGATGGAGTATTGTCTTTTTGCGTTTGTGTAAAAGTATCAATCATATCCCTAAATGATTTAGAAATATTAATGCCGCTAAGGCTAATGAGCGAAAGCTCGAAAGACAACTACTTAGGCGGATTGCGTAAAGGCTCGGAGCTATGCACCGAGTCTTTATTTTTATATGACAATCCATAAGTACAAAAAATATTACCTCATAAGAAGAAAATAAATTACAAAAAATACTGAGCTATTCTTGAAATATTACAAAATAAAAATTCCTTAATCGTAACGATATATCTACGACTGTCATAATTAAAGATACCGTTTACTTATAAGTTTATCAGAAATTATGATTTGAGTGTATTTTTTATGTGTTGAACGCTTAGCACCAAAAATCCAGCACTAATATTTTATAGATACAACCTTTAATTCTTTTTTCGTGTAATTCTTAAAAAGGTTATATGTCAAAAGGTTGTAGAATAATGAATGTATGTTAATTTTGTCTCATCAAACAAGGAATTTATAGCGATAATGAACTTGTAAGGTACGATTCTTGAAAAGAATCAGTTTATTAAATTATGGCGGTAATGAGATAAATCTATTTTTTTCACACAGAATCAAAATATTGTAAATAAAAAAATTGCCTAAGAAAGGATTTTAAATAATCCAATCCCATGAAACAAAACCCTTGAATTGGCGGATTCAAGGGTTTTTATTTTTTATAGGGATTTAATGAGAAGAGCGACGAAGATAAATCTCGTCGCTCTTCTCATTAAATCCCTAAATCTTATTACTTAATCTTCAAAACAACGCCCGCCAAAGGAGGAATCGTTAAACACAGAGAATAAGCTTTGCCTTGCCACGCAACTTCTTGAGTTATAATGGATGAACCATTCACTTTTCCGCTACCATAAAAGGCGGTATCATCAGAATTTAATACTTCTGTCCAAATGCCTGCCAATGGCACACCAATGCGATAATCAGGTCTTGGAACGGGCGTTAAATTTAGAATAATAATCAATTGTTCTTTCCTGTCATTGCCTTTACGAGCATACACAACAATTGAGTTTTCATGGTCGGTTGTATCTATCCATTCAAATCCGTCCGGCGAAAACTGCTTATCGTAGAGTGCTGGCTGAGATTTATACATATTGTTTAAAGCCTTTACCAAATCTTGCATTCCTTTGTGTGGAGCGTGTTCTAAGAGCCACCATTCAAGGCTTTTTTTAAAATCCCATTCCGAAGTTTGCCCGAATTCCCCACCCATAAATAGTAAGTTTGTACCTGGATGGGTAAACATGTACGTATATAAAAGTCTTAAATTGGCAAAACGTTGCCATTCATCGCCTGGCATTTTTCCAACCATTGATTTCTTGCCATACACAACCTCATCGTGAGAAAAAGGTAGCATGAAATTCTCAGTGAAAGCATAAACGGTAGAGAAAGTCAGGTTATCTTGGCTATATTTTCTATACATTGGGTCTTTTGCAAAATACTTCAACGTATCGTTCATCCAACCCATCATCCATTTTTGTCCGAAGCCTAATCCTCCCGCATAAATTGGGCGAGAAACCCCCGTATAAGAAGTAGATTCTTCCGCAATCATCTGAACATCAGGAAATTGAGCGTAAACAGTTTCATTCAATTCTTTAAATAAAGAGACAGAATCAAGGTTATGATTACCGCCAAAAACGTTCGGTTCCCATTCACCATCGTTTCGAGAATAATCTAAATAGAGCATTGAGGCAACCGCATCCACCCGAAGCCCGTCGGCATGATAACGTTCTAACCAATAGATGGCATTTGAAATCAAGAAACTCCGAATTTCGTTACGTCCATAGTTGAAAATATACGATTTCCAGTCAGGATGATATCCTTTCTTCATATCCGGATGCTCGAATAGATGTGTACCATCAAATTCATATAACCCGTGCGAATCGCCTGGAAAATGCGAAGGAACCCAGTCCAGAATTACCCCAATATCATTTTTGTGACATTCCTCCACTAAATACATAAAATCTTGGGGTGTTCCAAAACGAGAGGAAGGCGCAAAATAACCCAACACTTGATAACCCCACGAAGGTTCGTAAGGATGTTCCATGATGGGCATAAATTCTACGTGCGTAAAACCCATTTCTTTCACATATTTCACCAAGTGGTCGGCAAGTTCAACGAAAGAAAGTTTCTGGTCATATTCTTTTCGTTTCCATGAGCCAATATGAACTTCATATACTGACATTGGGGAAGCCAACGAATTATTTTTATGGCGTTTTGCCATCCAATTCGCATCCGTCCATTCGTACCAATTGTCCCAAACGATAGAAGCCGTGCGAGGTGGAACTTCAAAACTTTGAGCGTAAGGATCCATTTTTTCTAAAAACCGTCCGTCTTGGGTTTGAATACAAAATTTATACGTTTCGCCTTTCCCAAGGTACGGGATAAAACCTTCCCAAATCCCCGAAGAATCCCAACGAACGAAGAGATGATGCGTGTCTTTATCCCAATAATTAAAATTTCCAATTACAGAAACTGATTTTGCTGAAGGAGCCCAAACCGAGAAATAAACACCCTTAACTCCTTGAAATTCAGTAATATGTGAGCCAAATTTTTCGAAGAGACGGTAATGTTTTCCTGCTTTAAAAAGGTCAACATCAAAATCGGAGAAACGGCTAAATGTTTCTACATTTTTGAGTTGAACGGGAGGTTGATCAGTTTCCTCGACAACGGCTACGACTTCTTTTTTCGTCGTTTTTTTCTTAGTTAGTTCGGTTGTATTCGTTACTATTTTGGACGTTTTTGCCATTTTTGTTTATGGTTAATGGAGGATGTTTTTTGTCTATTCGTAAAGATAAAATTTCTTTTGTAATAGTTTAGTAATATTAGAGACTGCTAAGAAAATAAATTCGTAAAATAGCCTTTGTAATTCGGCTGAGAAAATCAGCTATCATTTTGGGACAAATGATTAATAATTGTTCTGGGATCAACTTTCCCACGTTTCATTATTTTTTTATAAATTATTCATCTATTACATTTAGTAGAGGGTTATTAATCTTCCGAAGTTACAATATTTTCGTGGAAAATTGGAATTTTCAAGATTGCTATTGGCACAATAAAGCAGGGGCTTTTTTTGCTTGTTTAAAGCCACGATAGTCTCCAATATTGCGTGAGGAGTTGGTAGCTTCGAGAAAATTTAGAAAAGAAAAATGATAATTTAATCGGCTGAATTACTGATTTTAAAGAGCAGTGCAAAATAAGGGACTGACCTTATTTATTGTATCTTAACGAGTAGTAAGTAATAACTGAATCTGAAATTTATTAAAAAAGGGCAAGGATTTAGGAAAAGGGTTATCGAATTTGTTTGAGAAAACTTTGGGTGGGATCGGAATTTTATAAGTAATATTACAGTATTTTAAGGAATTATCCAAATATCAAAAAAGTTATTTAGTTTCTGGTAAATTTCAATTTCTTAAATTTTCATATTCATTTCATTTATTAATATCTTTGTGGGCTATGCAACGCAAACTCATTCTATCAAGTCCACTTCTGGAAATTACCATCAGCCGTCTCTGTCAAGATTTGATAGAGAATCATCAGGATTTTTCAGATTCCGTCATCATTGGTTTACAGCCCCGAGGCATTCATTTTGCCAAACGAATTCATCAAGAATTGGAACAAATTACGGGCATAAAAATCCCTTTTGGTTATTTAGATGCAACCTTCTATCGGGATGATTATCGTCGCCGTGAATTGGTAAAAGCCAACGAAACAAAAATCTCTTTTGTTATTGAAAATAAGCAAGTTATCTTAATTGACGATGTGCTGGCAACGGGTAGAATGGTACGTTCAGCCTTGGATGCCATGACGGCTTTCGGCCGCCCCGAAAAAGTAGAATTATGCGTTTTGGTGGATAGAATTTATAATCGAGACATTCCGATTCATGCTGATTATGTCGGTAAAAAAGTAAATACCTTGGATACCGAAAAAGTATTAGTGGAATTGAAAGAACAAGGACACGAAGAAGATAAAATTTGGTTGATAACTAATTAGGGATTGGGTAAATAGGGTTTAAGAACTTAGGCTTTCATTTTTCCTAATCCCTGATTACTTAATCCCTAATCTCCAAACAAAAGATATGCAAAAACTAAGTACAAGACATTTGTTGGGCATAAAAGACCTCACGCCCAACGATATTGAACTCATTATGGCAACCGCCCGTGAGTTCAAAGAAGTCATTAATCGTCCTATCAAAAAAGTACCTTCTTTGCGTGATGTAACGATTGCGAATGTGTTTTTCGAGAACTCTACTCGTACTCGTTTGTCTTTTGAATTAGCCGAAAAACGCCTTTCAGCCGATACCCTAAACTTCTCAGCTTCAGGAAGTTCTGTCAAAAAGGGAGAAACGCTTTTGGATACTGTCAATAATATTTTGGCCATGAAAGTGGATATGATTGTGATGCGTCATGCAAGCCCTGGCGCTCCCCATTTTTTGGCAAAACACATAAAAGCGAACATCGTGAACGCTGGTGATGGCACGCACGAACACCCAACCCAAGCGCTTTTAGATTCGTTTTCAATGCGTGAGAAATTAGGCGGAGATTTAACGGGAAGAAAAATTGCCATTATCGGTGACATTCTTCATTCGAGAGTTGCCTTATCAAATATTTTAGCCCTCAAAAAACAAGGAGCCGAAGTGACACTTTGTGGCCCTGCTACTTTAATTCCGAGATACATAACTGATTTAGGCGTAAAAGTTTCGCACGATGTTAAGAGAACGTTGGCTTGGTGCGATGTGGCAAATGTATTGAGAATTCAGTTGGAACGTCAGCAAATTAAATATTTCCCTTCCCTCCGTGAATATTCATTATACTTCGGAATTAACAAAAAAATGTTGGACGATTTGAACAAAGAAATCGTGGTGATGCACCCCGGCCCTATCAATCGTGGCGTGGAATTATCGTCCGATGCCGCAGATTCGCATCATTCCATTATTCTTGACCAAGTGGAAAATGGCGTTGCCGTGAGAATGGCAGTGTTGTATTTATTAGCAGGACAGAATTAAAGAATACATAATAGTTAATAGAGAATAGTTTATGGCCAATTAAACAATTCTCTATTAACTATTACTTGTTAATTTAAACCCCTCCGATGATAATTAATCTGTCCAGTATGATACGTCAAATGTCCGTGCAGATGAATTAAAAAGTATTCCGTATTCATTTCATAGCCTAACACATTTTCTGGATAAATAGCTTTCATTTGTTCCTCAGTAAGAGTTGAAAGCACTTTTGATACCACCAGATTTACCTCCTCAATTGATTTTAAAAGTGTTTTTTGGGGAATATTTTTAGCCGAAAATTCTGCCTCACGGTTACGCACGTAACCCGTATTGTCTAAATTCTTTCCGAAATAAGTATTCAAATTACCCATCAAATGCAAAGCAAGATTTCCGCCCGAATTGCTGGTACCGTCTAAAATTTCCCAGAGTTTCGAATCGTCTTGATACATTTCAATTTCTTTATAAAGTTTTTGAATATCTCTTTGAAAGAGTTGGAGAAGGGCTTGTTGCATGATATAATTCTTAATTTATTTTGCCCATTTTTTTAATTTACGAGCATAAAAATGCTGATAAGGCAAGACAATTATTTCAAATAATTGCTGAAAAATTCTACCAATTTGAAACAAAGTGGAAGGATAAATATGCGTTTTATTCGTCAGAATGCCTTTTATCATTGCCTCAGCCACCGCTTCGGGCATTTGGACAGGAAAAGGAACAACAATATTTTTTTGAGAAGCGTCAACGGAGCGATTGAAGAAATTTGTTTTAGTAGCAATCGGATAAACCAAAGAAAGATTTCCTAAATCTTTCATTTCAAAACGATAAGCATCTTCAAAACGGTCGAGCGCAGCTTTGGTGGCACCATAAAATGCATAACCAGGAATTGCCACTTTTGCCATTGCCGAAGATGTCATCATTACAAAATATTCTCGACCCACATTCAAAGCCTTCATTTTCTGAAAAGCGTAAATTGGCGAAAACACATTAACTTGAAAAATCTTTTCGATACGTTGCCAATCGGGTTCAGCAATGACTTCATAATAAGCGAAACCCGCATTGGCAATGAAAATATCAATGGCTTGAAACTGCGCAATGGCAAATTCAAAAAGCCTATCAATTTCCGATTGTTGAGATAAATCACAGACAAAGGGAATGATTTTATCGGAAACATTTTCAATTTTATCAAAATCAACAGTAATTATTTTAACGCCCTCAAAATCAAGCAATTGATTCAACAAAGCTTTCCCAATTCCTGATGCGGCACCCGTGAGAATAATATTTTTATGAGCAATTTGCATGGGTCAAATTTTATTCTGTCAGACTATTATCTGACAAATATAATCCATCGTTAATTCCTAAATTTTCTATGTAAACTATGAAATCTATGTGGTTGCAAAGTAATCCTTTTTCACCAAAGGCACATTAAAATTCATCTCAAAATCCTTGACTTTCATCGTAATTAGCGGAGACGTTTTTGATAAATCTGGAAAGAATTTTCTGTCCACTTCCATCGTTTTTATCGAAGCCAAAATTGCCTTCCCTTTCGCCGTTGGATTGGTGACAATGAGGTCTTTCCGTAGTTTTTGAACAATCGTTAAAGGTAAAATTGAAGTCGTGATTGGAAACGAAATAAAGCCCTTTTTAATCGTGGTATTAAAGAATTCTTCTCCTTCAATACTGACAGAAATATCTTCCGAACCGTCAGGATTTGTTTGCCAATCAAAATCGGCAAACTCCTTCGGGATTCCCCAATTTTCGATGCCATTATACACGCTATCACGACTTGAAACGTATATTTTTGAAATTGAAAACATCTTTTTCCAATCGAAAGTGAACATTCCGGGAATAAATAACAGCTCCTGATAAGGTCCAACGCCCGAGGTTTTATAATTTACCAACATAACCGTTCCAATGTACCCCAAGAATCTATCTCGTTGGTAATCAGCCATAAAGCTATATTCTTTCACAAATTCCTTCGAGAATTTATAGACCATGATGTAGGCATCTCCCGTAAGATTCCACGGTGCTGGGGCGATTTTTATTTCTGGGAAATGTTCCATATTGAATATTTTGAGTTAAAAATTATCATTTCAAATACAACCCCAAATACGCTTCCATTTCCACTTGAATTTTCTTTGCCTCCTCTCCTGCTTTCTGAGCAAAATCTTTTTCCGAAGACACATAAATAATACCTCTCGAAGAATTCACTAAAAGTCCACATTGCGAATTCATGCCGTATTTTGAAACCTCTTCTAAACTTCCACCCTGAGCGCCAACGCCAGGCACCAACAAAAAATGATCGGGTGCAAGGGTCCGTATATGAGCGAGCATATCTGCCTTAGTTGCTCCCACAACGTACATTAGTTGCTCGTCAGTTGCCCATTCTTGCGATTTACGGATAACCTCCTCAAATAATTGTTTATCATCAGCCACTCGTAAATTCTGAAAATCTTTACTTCCTCCGTTAGACGTTAACGCCAAGAGAATTACCCATTTTTCAGGAAAATCTAAAAACGGCGTTACAGAATCTTCGCCCATGTAGGGGGCAACCGTTACAGAATCAAAATCAAAACCCGATGATTCTTTATCAAAAAATGCCCTTGCGTACAGACCAGACGTATTACCAATATCACCCCGTTTGGCATCGGCAATGGTAAAACAATCTTTTGGAATATATTCTAAGGTTTTTTGGAGGCTCTCCCAACCTTTTGACCCATGCGCTTCGTAGAAAGCAATGTTGGGTTTATAAGCCACCGCAAACTCATGAGTGGCCTCGATAATCTGACGGTTAAACTCAAAAATAGGGTCTTTTTCGGTTAATAAATGTTTAGGAATCTTCTGAATATCAGTGTCTAATCCTACACAGAGGTAAGATTTCTTTTGTTGAATTTGGTCAAATAATTGAGCTTTGGTCATTATTGTTAGCTATGAGTTTTGAGCTTTGAGCTTTAAGAAATGTAAAGTCTATGTCTTAGAAATTTGTTAAATCTTATGATTAACCCTAATTTCGTGAACAATATTAACCTGTTAGGTTTCAAAAACAAAAGATTTTCAACCCAAAACTTTTACAATTCCCCAACAATGCAATTTAAACCCCACGAAATAGAAGGCTTAATTGAGTGTATTCCCACAAAATTTGAAGATGAGCGTGGCCTTTTCTACGAATCATACAACCAGAAACTTTTTGCGGCCAATGGTTTTACTGAAGACTTTGTGCAAGATAATTATTCTTGGTCTAAAAAAGGAGTTGTACGTGGTTTACATTTTCAATATTCTCCCAATGCACAAGGCAAATTAGTTCGTTGCATGACTGGAAAAGTGATGGATGTAGTCGTTGATATTCGTAGGAACTCTCCCACTTTTGGACAGCACGAGAAGTTTGTATTAGATTCAGCAATCGGTAATATGCTTTATGTTCCAGCGGGTTTTGCACACGGATTTGTGGCATTAGAAGAAACAATTTTCGTTTATAAATGTACTGATTACTGGAATAAAGCATCAGAATCGGGTATTATTTACAACGACTCTCAATTAAACATCGACTGGGGCATAGAAAACCCAATCGTTTCAGCTAAAGATTTGGTCCTGCCTACTTTTGCAGAATTAAGATAAAATGAGTTATGAGTTATGAGAAAGTGCTTTTTGGATAATTATAGTTCTAATTAATTCATAAATCAACCCTCATAAGTCATAACTAAAAAACTACATACGCAGTTTCTCAATTTCCCGAATCACGTTCACAATACCTTTCAACGGAATTTTCACCCAGTCGGGACGATAACTTATTTCGTACCCCAATTCATAGACAGCCTTTTCGAGTAAATAAATCAACATCAGAAAGTTTATTTCATTATTATTTTTAAATAATGGATGCGGCTTTCCGAAAGTATCTAAATATTTTTCCATGTACGTTTGTTGAATCAATTTATACCAACGGTCGGCGGCAGTTTGCACTCGCACAGGGTCAAATTTTGCCGTTTCGGGGTCATTAAACATCTTAGCGGAAATGGCATAATGATAACTTCTAATCATTCCAGCAACATCTTTTAACGGCGAATGTTTAATCTTACGGTCGGTGATGGCACTTTCTGGTTCGCCTTCAAAGTCGATGATGATATAGTCATTTTTTGTAGCCAAAACCTGTCCTAAATGATAATCTCCATGAATTCTAATCCGCTGAGAATCAATCTCTTTCGTTAGAATATCCTTCGCAAATTCATCAATTAATTCTTTTGATTCCATAAAATCCCAAGCCAATTTTCGGGTTACAGGGTCAGTGATTTTCGTATAATTATCAATCAATAAATTATACCGTCTTTCTAATAAATCCGACAAACGTTTATGGATAAATTGGCGATACTCATCATTGAAAGGTTCTGGAGCGAACATTTTATCGGCCTCTGGAGCGTATAAAGCTATGTGCATTTCGGCAGTTCGTTGAGCCAATAATTCCACTTGGTCAAAAACGTCTTCTTCGATAGAAAAAGTTTTTTCGGAAAAAGCTTCCACAAAAGAATCTAACTGCTCGCCAGTTTGCACCCAACTATCCGCTTCATTTTCAATCATACGCTGTATCATGCCAAGAGTTACATCAGGTTTACCCTCTCTTTTCCAAACAAAGCTACCCGCAAAGGCAGGAATGTAAGCAAAATCAGAATTCTCAGTAATAAATTCCACCATATCGACTTCAGGATTTGTTTCTTCAAATAATTTACGATAAAGTTTAAGAAAATATTTATCGCCAAAGGTCAAAGCCGAATTGGATGAATCTACGGGCAGAACTCGAGAAGAAATAGTGGCTTTAATATCTTCACCAGATAATCCTTTGCCACGATTAAATTCAATTTTCCCATTCTTTCTTTGTGAAACATTTTCGGCATGCGCTACGTGATAGAAGAGCGCCTGCTGAAATCGTTCATCATAGATAGCATCAACTACCAAACCACGCTTTTCATTGATGTAGGCCAGTGTTATGACGCCTTTTGGCGCAATATCTTGTGTATGGGTAGAATCAATAAAAGAAATAGGCAACAGATAGGTTTCGGTTTCGCCATCGCCATAACGCACCTCCACGATAAATAATAAAGCAATAGAATCCTTGATGGGGAGTTCCATGGCGTATTTAATCGTAAATTTTTCCTGCAAACGAGCCTTACCCGCAAACCAACGGCAGGTATTCATATAAGGGGGCAGAATGTTAATTTCAAAGTCTTCCAACATTTTCTTATCATTCTGAATATCCTTCCAAGCCTGTTTAGAGGTCAGCGATGTGGTATTTTCTTGTTTCATTTCTTAAAGCAAAATCGTTGAGTTTTTTAAATAGCATTATTTGACCTTAAATTTATAATATATTTAGATACAAAAAAACGAACCGCCCTACTTTCTAAAAATTACAAAAAAAATAAAAAAAACATTTTGAGCCAAGCTTTTGATAATCAATGGTTTCAAGATTTATTATAAAAATATTTTATTTTTTTCTCGATAAGCGCTTGTCAAATTAAAAAATCGCCGTACCTTTGCACCACGAAAAACGAAAAGAAAAACACTAATCGAAAATCGTAATAACCCAATGGTCCGTTCGTCTAGGGGTTAGGACACGTCCCTTTCACGGATGAAACACGGGTTCGATTCCCGTACGGACTACTGA
>NZ_CBABQS010000017.1:0-73100 GCF_964672035.1 Arcicella sp. | reverse complement strand
ATGAAAATTATACTTTGGTACCGCAACGATTTGCGTATTCACGACCACGAAGCTCTTTGGAAAGCCTCAGAAAAGACCGTTGAAGTGGTTCCAGTCTATATTTTTGACCCACGAATTCTTGAAGAACATCATTTAGGATTTCAGAAAACGGGGGAAATTAGACATCAATTTTTAACAGAATCGGTTCAGAATCTGCGAGAAAATTTACACAAAATTGGTTCAAATCTCATCGTCCGCACGGGATTCCCTGAGGATATTTTACCCCAATTAGCCCGAGAAATTCAAGCAGATGAAGTCTATACTTCGGAGGAAATTACGCAGGAAGAGAACGAAGTAGATTCTTTGGTTGAAGAACGTCTAAAAGCCGATGAACGAAAGGTGAAATTTTTCTGGGAATCAACCCTTTTTCACGTGGATGATTTGCCAATGGATATTGAACATTTGCCCGATGTATTTACGCAATTCAGAAACAAAGTTGAGAAATTTTCAAAGATTAGGACTGTTTTCAAAACGCCTGAAAATTTAATTTTTAAGGAATTAATTGAAGTAGGACACATTCCTAATCTGTCAGTAGATGAAAATATTACGGTCAATTTCAAAGGTGGTGAAACCGAAGCCATTAATCGCCTCAATCACTATTTCTGGGAAAAAGATTTATTGAAAATTTATAAAGAAACTCGCAATGAAATGTTGGGGTTAGATTATTCCTCAAAATTCTCAGTTTGGCTGGCGAATGGCTGTATTTCACCAAGATCTATTTACGAAGAAATTAAAAAATATGAGTTAGAACGAACGGCGAATGAATCCACTTATTGGTTAGTTTTTGAGTTAATTTGGCGTGATTATTTTCGTTTTGTAGCGATGAAATTTGGGAATAAAATCTTTTATGAAAAAGGTATCATGAATAAGCCTACTAATTGGAAACGCAACCGAAATATTTTTGAAAAGTGGCGTTTGGGAGAAACTGGCGTGCCTTTGATTGATGCCAATATGAAAGAATTATTACAAACAGGATATATGTCCAACCGTGGACGACAAAATGTAGCGAGTTTTTTAGTGAAAGATTTGCAGATAGATTGGCGTTGGGGTGCGGCATGGTTTGAAAGCCAATTGATTGATTATGATGTTTGTTCAAATTGGGGAAATTGGCTCTACGTAGCGGGCGTTGGCAATGACCCAAGAGAGAATCGTTATTTCAATATTCTGAAACAAGCCAGTAATTATGACCCCAAAGGAGAATACGTAAAGCATTGGTTACCAGTGCTTTCGGATGTGCCAGCCGATAAAGTTCATTCAGTTGGCCTACTAAATAATGAGGAACAAAAGCGTTTTGGCATACGATTGGGGGTAGATTATCCTAATCCGATTGTGGAAGTAAAAAAATGGAATAGAGTATCGTAGTCAATAGGAAATCAAATGCCTATTTTCATCCGAAAACTAACTTCCAAATCTTCCACGATGACAAGACCGAGTCCTTTATAAAATTGAATAGCCCGCTGATTGACTTTCAATACTTCCAACTGGATATTAGGGTTGTTTTTGAGTAAATCTTCCATAATAATTTTACCAATGCCCTGCCCTTGAAAACGTTGTAAAATCATTAAATTTGTTAAGAAAATATAATCTTTGTAGTATTCAATTTCGAGGTAACCAATCGCTTCATTTTGCAGCTCAATTATCTGGAAATGGTCTTTTTTGAACTGATTTTGGTGAAAATTTTTCTGTGCTTTTTCGTTCCATCCCCAAAGCATTTCGAGGTATTCTTTCAGTGCATTTTTCTTGATTTTATAGGTTAAATCAAGGTCTTGGTCAAGGGCTTTGCGGATATTGAAAATCATAATGGTAAATTGATTCCCAATTGTTTGAGATGATGGTCAAGATGGCGAACGTAATCATTTGCTACGAATTCAAGCGTTACAAAATCTTGTCCCAACATGGGTGTAGTTTCATTGCCCCAATTGGTGATGGTTTGATAATTTTCGAGCGGTAAATTTTTCAAAACTTGGCAAAAATGTTTGTTCATTAAAGCCCAAAATTGAAGTAAATCTTCGGAATTATAATGTTGATAATCAGCCGCTTTTACCCACTGATTTTGACGATAAATAATGTGAGCTTCATTTTGATATTGCCCCACCACCATGCGTCGAATATTGCTTTGAGCAGAATCAATTAAATGCCCCAAAATTTCCTTTTTTGACCATTGTTCGAGACTATTTTTCGCTTGCAATTCCATTTCCGAAAGTCCAGAAATATACGTTTTTACGGATTCTATTCTTTGATTTAATTGGGCAATAACTTCTTGCATATTGTTGATAATGAATGGTTTATGTATAATAGTTAGGCAGTAGACAGTTTGCAGTAGGTAGTAAAAATAAAGTTATTAGTCAGTAAAAACATATACGAATTTCAATTTTTTACTGCCTACTGCCTACTGCCTACTGCTTTACCCTAATTTCACTTCTTTCCCAGTCTTAGCAGCTTCAAAAATAGCGGCCATAATTTTCATATCTTTCAAACCTTCCTCACCAGGCGTTCTCATGGGACGATTATTGAGAATATCGCTCGAAATTCCGTCTAACATTAACGTTTGGTGATGGACAATCGGAAATTTCATTTCGCCTTTTGAAGTTTTACCAATTAAAGGGCCATAATCAAAGGCGGGAGACATTTCTAAATTACCATTTTCATATCCTACGTACAAACGCTGAACGCCTGAATTATAAGTTGTGGTATGATTGGAAATTACGCCACTCGGAAATTTCATTTGCCAAAACATCGTTTCTTCAATGCCATCTACATAAATATCAGGACGGGTTTTTACAGCTTGTGCCGTTACCGAAATAGGCTCTTCGCCCGTGGCATATCTTGCGGCATTGAGCGCATAAATCCCAACGTCCAACATCGGCCCACCACCCGAAAGTTTTGGAATCATTCGCCAAGCCTTTTTATCTCTTAAAGGAAACCCGAAACTTGATTCCACAAAGGTTACTTTTCCAAAATCTTTATCTTTCGCCAATCGCATAACTTCATTCGTAAATGGTTCATAATGAAGGCGATAGCCAATTGACAGCATTACTTTTGCCGCCTTACAAGCCGCAATCATTTCCTCACATTGCTTCACAGAAATGGCCATTGGTTTTTCGCAAAAAACGTGTTTTCCCGCTTTTGCCGCTCGCAAAACAAACTCATGATGCAAGCCATTTGGCAAAACCACATACACCGCATCAATGTCTGGATTTTTGGCGATTTCATCAAAATTCTGATAGTTATAAATATTCTTTTCTGGAATATCATGCTTCTTTTTCCAAATTTCGGCCTTTGCGGGTGTACCCGTAACAATACCCGCCAAACGGCAAAATTGTGTGTTTGCGAAGGCTGGAGCCAGATTATTGGTTGCATAATTACCCAATCCAATGAGCGCAATACCCAATTTTTTCTCAGGTTTAACGGAGATGTTGGCTTTGGAAATTAAAGGTAAAGCAACGGAAGTTGCCACAAAGGTTTTTAAAAAATTACGTCGAGTGTTGTTCATATATTGGGATTATTTTAAAGTATTTGTTGCTTACAGCTCCTTGCGAGCCATGTAATTTTCTAATCCTGCCATGGCCGTAGCACGTACTTTTTGATGTAAATAGCCAGTCCAACCCAATAATTTTCCCGTTATTCCCAAAGATTGAGAAGACCAACGATAAAAATTAAAACTATCACGGTGATTCCAGATTTTGCCATCCTTAAAAGTAAAATGAGCATTGATAATATTATGCACTTTATTGCCCGTAGTTGAAAAAGTGTACCACGCTTCCCAGTGCGCTTTTCCAGTCGAATCGTTGGCTTGAATATTGTAAAATTCCATCCTCATATCCGTTCCACGTTCAATCAACATTTGCCACATTGCCCCAATTTGTTTACTGCCCTTCAAATCAAAGGCTTCGTCCTTGAAAATTGCTTCTAAGTGATAACATTCTGCCATGGCGTTAAAATCTTTTTGGGCGAAGGCTTCGTAAAATTTGTGGATTAATTGTTCGTTTACGTGCATAATTCTCTTTGGTTTTGGGAAAGTATCTGCATAAATTTACGTAGAACATAATTTCTATCAAAACGATTAGAATCAAATCAACAAAATGAAAATATTCGCCTTCTTACTCACCATTTCCTTTTTTAGTTTTATAAAATCCGACAAGCCAGCCTATTTGCTGTACGACAAAGATTTGAAAACTGTTTCCTACGAAAAAATGCTCAAAGAACTTACACAAGCAGACATTGTTTTCTTTGGCGAATTACACGATAATTCCTTAAACCACTGGCTTGAATTACAGGTTACGAAGGATTTATTTCTTGCAAAAAAAGAGCAGTTAGTTTTGGGTGCTGAGATGTTCGAGGCTGATAATCAGACGGTTGTGGATGAATATTTGAAATCATTAATCACCGCAAAACAATTTGAAACCGAAGCGAAAGTTTGGCAAAATTATCAAACGGATTATAAACCTTTATTAGATTTCGCCCAAGAAAATAAGCTCAAATTTATCGCCACCAATATTCCAAGAAGATACGCCAGTATGGTTTCAAAAGGAGGATTGGAGGCATTGACCCAGCTTTCGGATGATGCCAAAAAGAACATTGCTCCTTTGCCTATCGACGTGGATTTGACTTTGCCAGCTTACGCCGAAATGATGAAAATGGGCGGGATGCACGGAAGCGGAGGCATGAGTATGTCGGCGGAAAACATCACCAAAGCCCAAGTAATTAAAGATGCCACGATGGCGAGTTTTATCTTGAAAAATTATGAAGCGGGACGTACATTTGTGCATTATAATGGGAGTTATCATTCCAATAATTTTGAAGGAATTGTGTGGCATTTGAAAAAGAAAAACCCCAAATTAAAGATTGTTACCATTAATACCATTCAAGCCCAAGATATTACGCAACCTACCGAAAAAGAGAAAAATACCGCCAATTTTATTTTCGCCATTCCTGATGATATGACGAAAAGTTATTGATTATTTATTTTAATTTTACCATGAACATCACATTCACCACCATTAAAACCGACCGAGAAATCCAGCAATTATTGGATTTACAACAATTAAATCTGACGAAAAATATCTCGGAAGACGTTGCCAACGATCAAGGATTTGTAACCGTTGTCCACAATTTTGATTTGCTCTCACGCATGAATCGGGCTTTTCCGCAAATTATTGCTAAAGATGGCGATAAAGTGATTGGTTACGCTTTAGTAATGCCCGAAAGTTTTAGGTTCGATATTCCCGTTTTGACGGCAATGTTTGAAATGTTGGACAAATTGGAATACAAAGGCAAGTTGATAAAAGATACTAAATACTACGCCATGGGGCAGATTTGTGTAGCAGAAGGCTATCGTGGACAAGGCATTTTTGATGGACTTTACGCCAAACATAAATCCGAATTGTCCGACCGTTTTGAGCTTTGCGTTACCGAAATTGCCAAACGAAATCTCCGTTCGCTGGCGGCTCATAAACGAGTGGGTTTTGAGATAATTCATGAATATTTTGATACAACTTATCCTGAGTTTTGGGAGGTGGTGGCTTGGGATTTTAAACCAACAAATCTATGAAAATCACCCGAAAAACCCTCTTGAAAACCCTAACAGCAGGATTTATCACCCTCCCAAGTTTTGGAAAAAGGCAAATTGAGAAAGACCTTTTGGGGTATAAAGCTGAATTTGCCGATGCTTGGAAACGCTCTGAGGAATATACACTCACGATTTTCAACCAAATGCCCGAAGCAAAATTGGAGTTTCGTTATACGCCCGAATCTTTTTCATTTCGTACCCAATTTGTGCATTGTATCACTTTTACAGCCGTGCAATTATGCGGTCGTTTGAATATTCCCAATCCTTACGAAAAAATACCGCCCTCTTTTTGGGCAAAACTATCCAAGGCAGATTTAGAAACGGAACTTCATAAATTTTATGCTTGGGTTTTGAAAGTGGTAAATGAAACCAAGCCAGAAACGCTCCTAAAACCCGAAGATTATGCGGGCGGAACCATTCAAATGTGGCGTTTTTTCTATGCGATGGAAAACCACATTATTCATCACCGTGGACAAGCGATTTGTTATTTGCGGTTGAATGAGGTTATTCCAGAAGGTTATGTTGGTTGGTAATTTTGAGGAGGAAAGGAAATTGGAGGAAAGGAGAGAAGATTTGAAGCATACATCAATAATGGCGAAAAAATCATTAAGCGAATTTTCGCTAAAAATATTTTACGCAATTATTAAAAATATTTTCTCTTGAATCATTCAACTTTTTCAAAATAAAAACTAACAAATTTCATTATTTAAAGAATTATCTTTTGATTTATAGGATTTAAACAAAAAATAATCATTGGCGAAAAAGGTATATCATAAAATATTATTTGGTTTTTATTTGTAATTAAGAAATAAACTACTGTATATTTGATAAGTATCGAATGAATTTGTAGCGAAAATTCGCTGAAAATATTATTCTAAAATTAGATGAATCAAATATCTGTAAATATCATTGTAGTCCTAATTCTGCTCTGATTTTGAGTTGAGTTAGGCTTTTTATTTATTTCAAAGAAGACCTTTCTCACATAACGTGGAAGGTCTTTTGTATAATGTATAAGAATGGAACACGGATTTAATGGATTAGACACGGATTTATATTTTTAAATCTAAAATGACATCCGTGTCCAATCCGTTAAATCCGTGTTCCATAAAACAATCAATTATCACAAAATGGAATTAAACAAATTTTCCCGCACACTTACCCAAGAAGTAACCAATCCTGCCGCTAAGGCTATGTTGTACGGTATCGGTCTGACCACAGAAGATATGCAAAAAGCCCAAATTGGCATCGCCAGCACGGGTTATGAAGGTAATACTTGCAATATGCACCTGAACGGATTATCGGTTCACGTGAAAAAAGGCGTACAAGAAAATGGCATGGTTGGCTTAATTTTTCACACCATTGGCGTATCGGACGGTATGACAAACGGCAACGATGGCATGAGTTATTCATTGCCAAGTCGTGATTTAATTGCGGATTCAATTGAAGATGTGGTGGGAGCTCAATGGTACGATGGCGTGATTGCCGTGGTGGGTTGTGACAAAAATATGCCTGGAGCAATGATGGCTTTGGCACGTTTGAATCGCCCGGGGATGTTGGTTTACGGTGGAACCATCAAAACAGGTGAATATAAAGGTAAAAAATTAGACATTGTTTCTGCTTTTGAGGCATTAGGACAGAAATTCGCAGGAACAATTTCCGACGAAGACTACGAAGGCGTTATCAAAAATGCAATTCCTGGAGCGGGTGCTTGCGGAGGAATGTACACGGCAAATACAATGGCAAGTTCGATGGAAGCCATGGGCTTGACTTTGCCCAATTCATCTTCGTATCCAGCAACGCACGAAGGCAAAAAAGCCGAGTGTCTTGCCATTGGAGCAGCCATGAAAGTGCTCTTAGAAAAAAATATTTGTGCCAGAGATATCATGACTCGCAAGTCATTTGAGAACGCTATGACGGTTGTAATGGCAATGGGTGGCTCGACCAATGCGGTCTTGCATTACTTGGCAATTGCCCGTGCTGCGGAGATTGAATTTACTCTGAAAGACATTCAGGATATTTCAGACCGCACGCCATTAATCTCAGATTTGAAGCCTTCTGGAAAATATTACATGGAAGACATGCTTGCCATCGGAGGCGTGCAAGCCGTAATGAAATATCTTTTGCAAGAAGGATTATTACACGGAGATTGTATGACGGTTTCGGGAAAAACAATTGCTGAAAACTTGGCGGATGTTCCCGAATTAAACTTTGATACTCAGAAGATTATCGTACCAATTTCGAGTCCATTGAAGGCATCTGGACACTTGCAAATTCTTTACGGAAACTTGGCAACGGAAGGTGCAGTAGCAAAAATTACGGGTAAAGAAGGCGAGCGTTTTGAGGGAGTTGCCAAAGTTTGTGAACGAGAAGAAGAGGTAATGGAATTTTTGGCAAAAGGAGAAATCAAAGCGGGAATGGTAATCGTTATTCGCAATGAAGGACCAAAAGGCGGCCCAGGAATGCCCGAAATGTTGAAGCCAACTTCGGCAGTAATGGGCGCCGGTTTTGCCAATTCCGTTGCAATGATTACAGACGGACGTTTCTCGGGTGGTACACACGGTTTTGTGGTCGGACACATCACGCCTGAAGCACAAGATGGCGGAAATATTGCCTTGGTAAAAAATGGCGACATTATCACGATTGATGCGGTGAATAACACCATTCAAATGCACGTTTCGGACGAAGAATTAGCCGAAAGACGTAAACTGTGGAAACCCATCGAATCACCTTTCAAACAAGGCGTTTTGAGAAAATATATCAAAAATGTGAGTAGTGCGAGTTTGGGTTGTGTAACGGATTTGTAAAATTTAAACCTAATACTATGTATATTGATTCAATAATTTCAGAAATAGAAAGACGGTTAGCCTTTTTGGTTCGGGGAAAATATTGGTTATTGAAGGTTACGTTTGTTTCGATATTTCTTTTCATTGTCATAGATTTTTCGGGCAATATGAGCAAGTTGGTCTATTTCAGAACTTTTATTAACGATTACGTAAAACAAGGGAAATTAGACACCGCCCACAGTATCATAAAAGCCCAATCAGAAGATTATTTTGGTTTTTTCAAAACTGGGCAAGATAGAAGCATTGAAAGCTATCAGCACGAAGCAAAAATGAAGTTTAGGCTCTTCCTGCCCACACTTGTGAGGATTGTAGGAGCCGAACATTTTGAGATTTGGTTATACTTTTTGACGTTTATTTTGGGGTTCCTTTATATTTATGTCATTGCAAAAATGTCGCTGATTATTTTGGGTGAAAACACGGATAGAATCTTAGTTTTACTCTTCGTAGCGGGTTTTACAAATCTGTATGCAGGCGGTGGTTCATTCGTATTAGACATTGTTCCATACGGTGATTTTTTTGCGTTTTTCTTTCTTTTATTGAGCATTTATACAAGAAATCCTTTTGCCATATTCCTCTGTTGTCAATGGGCTTTTTGGGTGGATGAAAGAGCTTTGGTAAATGCCGTTTTTGTAATGCTTTGGTGGATTTTTACGCCTTTCAACGGACATAAATTTGCTTTAAAACTGAATGTACAATGGTTCGCAGTTTTTATTTCAGGGGTAATTTACATTGGGATTAGACAATATTTGACGGTGCATTATCAGTTGCACGAGGTTACTTACATCGGCGAATTTATTACCACCTTTAAAGAAAATTCAAAGATGCTTTCATTGAGAATTTGGGCAGGTTTTGATGGCATGTGGATGCTAATTATTATGGCATTAATTGTTTTGTTTAAAGAAAAAAACTATCAATTTTTAGGGACTTTTTTAGGTAGTTTAATCATCTCAATTGGGTTTGCATTTATTGCTTACGATGTAAATAGAGGCATTTCTTACGGATTTGTTGCGCTGTTATTAAGTTTGCTAATTTGTAAAAAATACTTATCCGAAAAAGAATTAAAATACGTCTTAATCGTATGTTTTTTAGTATCAATTTTATCTCCTACACTCAATAAATTTAGAATCGTTGGCGGAGGGCAGTTGATGTGAATTGTCATTCTGCAAAGAATCCATTTAGCAGTTTAGTAATAGGTCATTTTATCTGAAAATAACATCTCTAAATTACTAAATAGATTCTAAATAGAATGACAGAAAGCAACGTAATTTGTTTCAATCAAAGCCATAAAATTATCAGAATAATACAAAATATTTTCACACTAAAATTTAGTAACTATCTGATAATGAGACACAAAATATAATGCCACAAATTGTGACATTAGAAAAACAACAAAATCACAAGAATAAAAAATACCAACATGGCAAACACACAAACCATGACCGCAGAAATGCCCGTGACTGAAACGCCCAAATTTTTATCGGGGGCTCAGGCAATCATGCAATGTTTAGTAGAGAATAACGTAAAAACTATTTTCGGGTATCCAGGTGGAGCAATTATGCCTACGTATGATGCCCTCTACGACTATCAAGACCGCATCAAACATATTCTCGTGCGTCACGAACAAGGTGCTGGACACGCTGCACAAGGCTACGCTCGCATGACGGGACGAGCTGGGGTTGCGATGGTGACATCTGGCCCTGGAGCAACCAATTTGATGACTCCCATCGCTGATGCACTTTTGGACTCAACGCCAATGGTTTGTTTGGTCGGTCAAGTAAAAGCAAATCTATTGGGAACGGATGCTTTTCAAGAATGTGATATTATTGGAATGTCGATGCCCGTAACCAAATGGAATTATCAGATTGTAGATGCTGATGAAATTCCTGAGATTATGGCGAAGGCATTTTATATCGCAGAATCTGGTCGTCCTGGCCCTGTTCTATTAGATATTACTCGCACGGCACAGGCAGATTTTATGACAAAACCATTTGTCTATAAACCTTGTGATGAAATCGTTAGCTATCGTCCGAGGTACATTCCAAAGCATTCGCAAATCGAGGAAGCGGCAAAATTGATAAATGCTGCCCAAAAGCCGTACATCTTTGCGGGACACGGTGTTTTGATTGCGAAAGCCGAAGAAGAATTGGATGCTTTTGCTCGTAAAACCGATATTCCTGTTGCCACAACGCTCTTAGGAATGTCAGCTTTACCCCATAATCACCCAAATTATATTGGTTGGTTAGGAATGCATGGCAATTACGGAGCCAACGTTTTGACTAACGAAGCGGATTTAATTATTGCCATCGGAATGCGTTTTGATGATAGAGTTACGGGAGATTTGGCGCAATTTATTACCCAAGCTAAAGTGGTACATATTGACATTGACCCTGCTGAAATCAATAAGAATATTATTGCCAATGCACCCGTAGTGGGTGATGCCAAAGAAGCGTTGAAAGCCCTTCTGCCGTTAGTTAGAGAACGTAAACACACCGAGTGGATTGCAGAATTTAAAAAATATGACGAAATAGAATTTGAAAAGGTTTCTAAGCGGGATTTGTTTCACGATGGCGATAAGATCAAGATGGGCGAAGCCGTGGCAATGCTCTCTAAAAAGACTAAGGGTGAGGCAGTTACGGTAACAGACGTTGGGCAACACCAGATGATTGTCAATCGCTATTATGAGTATATGAAGCCCAATTCATTAGTAACTTCGGGTGGTGCTGGCACGATGGGATTTGCCCTTCCTGCCGCTTTTGGTGCGAAAGTGGGCGCTCCTGACCGTGAGGTTATTGCCTTAATAGGTGATGGTGGTTTTCAGATGACGATTCAAGAATTAGGAACGATTGCCCAAAGTGGTTTACCCGTAAAAATTATCATTTTGAATAATAATTTCTTAGGAATGGTTCGTCAATGGCAACAGTTATTTTTCGATAAAAGATACTCATTCGTGGAACTCCAAAACCCTGATTTTATTATGATTTCAAAAGGATTTGGGATTGATGCGCACAAGGTTTCTGACCGTGCCGAATTATCGGCAGAATTGGATAAAATGTTAGCCGCAACAACGCCGTATTTATTAGAAATTGTTTGTGAAAAAGAAGAAAACGTATTCCCAATGGTGCCTGCGGGTGGAGGAGTAGCGAGTATTCGTTTGGAGTAAATTTCGATTTTCGATGTTTGATGTTCGGGATTGACAATCAAACATCGAAAATCGAATAACAAAAAACCGAAAACCGAACATCAAAAATCGAAAAAATGACAACATACACATTATCCATATTTACCACCAATACCATCGGTTTATTGAACCGAATTACGATTATTTTTACTCGTAGAAGACTGAATATTGAATCGCTAACGGTTTGTGAAACAGAACGTAAAGGCGTTTCTCGGTTTACAATTGTGATGCGACATGAGAATCGTGATGCAGTTGAAAAATTGGTTCGTCAAATCCGTAAAGTGGTGGATGTTTTGGCCGTTTTTGGTTATCTCGACCATGAAATTGTCTTCAACGAAATTGCACTTTTCAAATTGGCAACGCCCCTCGGTGGCATTGCCTTGAATATTAAAGAAATCAACCTCGACTGGAACGCAAAAGTGGTTCATTGGGGATTGGATTACGTGGTTATTGAAAAGAACGGAACCGAAGTAGAAATTGCCGAATTTTACCAATACATGAAAAATTGGGAGATTTTGGAATACCTAAAATCAGGCAGAGTAGCCGTGGGAAAAACCGAAAAAGGCTTGGTAGAATATCTGCCAGAATCGGATTGGGAAACGGTTTAGCCTGTTTAGTACTAATATTTAAAGACGGCATCGCTCAAAGTGATGCCGTCTTTATTATATGTAAACAAGAAAATATTTTATAATTCACTTCCTTTTTCTTTCCAAACAAAATTTTCCCTTGCGTTATATTTTTAATTTTGACCATGCAACGAACAACCGTTTAAGTGCATCTTATGAATTATCAAACCAAAACTATAACCATGACAAAAAATCGACAATATTACCTCGATTGGATTCGGGTATTGGCTTTCGGAATCCTTATTTTTTATCATTCAGGAATGTTCTTTGTGCCTTGGGAATTTCACTTCAAAAATAATGAAATTATAGACTGGCTAAAATATCCAATGCTTTTTTTCAACCAATGGCGACTGTCTTTACTCTTTTTCATTTCGGGCGTAGGCATCAGTTTTGCCTTGAAATCTCGCACGGGTTGGGCATTTGTGCGTGAACGCAATCGGCGATTATTGTTACCTTTAATTTTTGGAATGTTAGTCGTTATTCCTCCTCAGATTTATTATGAAAGGGTTATTAATCATCAGTTTATAGGTTCTTACTCCGATTTTTATCCCAGTGTTTTTGAATTTGTTCCTTATCCCAAAGGTAGTTTTTCGTGGCATCATCTCTGGTTTATTGTTTACTTATGGGTATTTTCTGTGGTAGGAACGCCCATTTTTTTAGTTTTGCGGTCGGAGGGAGGACAGCGATTTTTGCAGAAATTTTATCAGGTTTTTATTCATCCCATCAAAATTTATTGGATGATGTTGCCTTTTATACTTTTGTTTCGGACTTTAGATAAAATCTCGCCCACTACGCACAACCTTGTCCACGATTGGCTCAATCTTCTCAACTCGTTTTTGTTGGTTTTATTAGGCTATATTTTAGGACAAAACCTTAATTTTTGGGCAATGCTCGAAACCAATCGGAAGGCTTATTTGTGGGCATCCATTCTGTTTGGAGCGTCCATGTACCTCTTTGTACATTATCCAGTTTTTCCCATTGAAAATGACGATTTAGAATTTTTTGTGGAAGGAATTATAACCAGAATCAATGCTTTTTCGGTGATTTTATGCATCGGAGGCTATACCAAACATTACCTCAATTATACCAATAAATTCTTGGTTTACGCCAACGAAGCGGTTTACCCTTTCTATATTTTACACCAAACTATCCTTCTCATCATTGGATTTTACATCGTCAATTTGTCATGGGCTTGGGAGATAAAATTGCTAATATTGATGATTGGAACGTTTTTAGGCTCATTATTGATTTATCATTTTTTGATTAGACCTTTCAATTTGATGCGGGTTTTGTTTGGGGTGAAAACAAAATAAAAAAGGACGGCTTCACCAAAGCGAAGCCGTCCTAAATCCCTAAATATCAACAAATTACGCTACCGTAGCAATTGCTTTCATGGCACCCATTGCGGCACGTAATCTATCACCCACAACCTCAATTGAGTGCGTACGTAAAGCTTTGTTTACCGCATTTAATGCTCTGTTATCCACGCCGTTATCTTTTCCCTCGTTGAAGTTTCCTCCGATGATGTTTGTTTCAACTTTGGTCATGAAATCTGCCAAAAGAGGCTTACAAGCGTGGTCGAATAAATAACATCCGTATTCAGCCGTATCAGAAATTACCGAGTTCATTTCGAATAATTTTCTACGAGCAATTGTGTTGGCGATAAGTGGCGTTTCGTGCAAAGATTCGTAATAAGCCGATTCTTCGATGATGCCCGCTTCAACCATTGTTTCGTAAGCCAATTCCACACCCGCACGTACCATCGCTACCATCAAAAGACCGTTGTCAAAATATTCTTGTTCAGCAATTTTTACGGCTCCCGCTGGTGTTTTCTCAAAGGCAGTTTCGCCCGTTGCGGCTCTCCAAGTCAATAAATTTTTATCGTCATTTGCCCAGTCTTCCATCATTGTTTGCGAGAAAAACCCGCTCATGATGTCGTCTTGGTGTTTTTGGAACAATGGACGCATGATAGTTTTCAATTCTTCCGAAATTTCAAAAGCTTTGATTTTCGCAGGATTTGATAATCTGTCCATCATACCAGAAATACCACCTTGTTTCAAGGCTTCAGTGATAGTTTCCCAACCATATTGGATGAATTTAGAAGCATATCCAGCCTCAATACCTTTCTCAATCATTTTGTCGAAACAAAGGATTGAACCCGTTTGCAACAAACCACAAAGAATTGTTTGCTCGCCCATTAAATCAGATTTTACCTCAGCCACAAACGACGATTTCAATACGCCCGCACGATGTCCGCCCGTACCTGCACAATACGCTTTTGCATACGCCCAACCTTTTCCTTCGGGGTCATTTTCTGGGTGAACGGCAATCAAAGTTGGTACGCCAAAACCACGTACATATTCCGCACGAACTTCCGTTCCTGGGCATTTTGGCGCCACCATAATTACGGTAATATCTTTACGGATTTGCATTCCTTCTTCCACGATATTGAAACCGTGAGAATACGAAAGTGTAGCTCCTTGTTTCATTAAAGGCATAATTGCCGAAACTACCGCTGTATGTTGTTTGTCTGGCGTAAGATTAATTACTAAATCAGCCGTTGGAATTAATTGTTCGTAAGTACCGATATTGAAATTGTTTTCAGAAGCACTTTTCCAAGATTGTCTTTTGCCATCAATTGCTTCCTGACGGAGCGTATATGAAACATCCAAACCAGAATCACGAAGGTTTAAGCCTTGGTTCAATCCTTGAGCGCCACAGCCCACGATTACGATTTTTTTACCGATTAATGCTTGAACGCCGTCTCCGAAAGCACTAACATCCATGAATTCACAAACACCTAATTGATTAAGTTTTTCTCTGAGAGGAAGCGTGTTGAAATAATTTGCCATTGTTTTGGTTATTGGTTGTCAGTTCCGAGAACTGGATTTAATTTATATTACAAAGTTCTTAAAAGACGGTCAAATTTTATGGTAAATTATCATGAATTTTAGGTATTTTTGATGGGTAATATTTTTTATGATGATAGGAGTGTTTTTAAATAACTGAAAATGAGTTAGTTAAAAATATTAAATATTGTATAATTTTATTTTATAAAATTTGATTTTGAATAAAGCTTAATATTTCTTCAAGCGAAATATCATAGCTTTCTGTCACTTCGCCAGAAGCTAAATGTTTGTGATGCGGAAAAGTAATGAGGTCAGGAAAATGAGGGGCATTGTCCCATCGGATTATTAAATCGCCGTTGATTTATTGCCAATGGAAAGAATATTTGCGATGGTCAACATCTGTATATTCTCGTACGTGAAGTTCAGAATTATTGACGAAATGTATTTTTATATTGAGGTAAAAAACGGTTTCAGATTTCCTAAAATCGTTGATAGCAGGTGATTTGACGAAGGAAGAATCATCAAGCCATTTGAAAATCTCCATGTTTTATTTCGTCAATTTTGATTAATAATTCCGACAAAAACTGTTGGAAGGCTTTCCATTCTATGTAATCATCCCACGCTTCGAAATTTTCTGTGCTTGCCTGTTCGATTTTTTGTTCAAACGATATAAAGTCAGTCGCATATTTTCTTTCAAGAAAATGTATTTTCTCTTGAAAAACTTGCTTCTGAGCATTATAATCAAGTAGTATCCAATTACTTACCTGCTGTTTTGATAACGTTTGCATAAGTTTTTTTTACAAACATAGTTAAATAATTTCGTTATTAAAAATGAAAACCATCCCCATTTACAGCATAGATAAATTCAATGCAAAGACTGAAAAAACCATTCAATTTCAGATTGAAGTCTTTGATATTCATCGAAATTTCAAGGTGACATATCCACACAGACACGATGATTTTTATGAGATTTTGTTCCTCACGCAAGGCGAAGGTGTGCATACGATTGATTTTCAGCATCATCAAATTAAACCTTTTTCAATTTTCTTTCTTTCGCCTGGACAAATTCATGAGTTAACGCTTTCGGATGATGTGCAAGGATATATTTTTTTGTTTACCTCGTCCTTTTATCATTTCAATAAAACCGACCCGTACAAACTTTTTGAATTGCCCTTTTTCTATAATTTGGCTCAAGAAACACCACCACTTTATTTAGAAAATGAATCGGAAAGACAAACCTTTATTGACTTTTTTCAAAAAGCAATTACTGAAAAAGAATTGAAATTAGCTGATAATGAGGAGGTTATAAGAGCTTTGTTGGATTTAATTTTGATTCAAAGCAAGCGGATTTACCCGGTAGGTACGATGGACGAACAGGCTCATAAAGGGAGAATTTTGGTGAAGCGTTTTAAACAATTAATCGAAGAAAAATGTCAGGAAAATTTATCGGTGAAACAATACGCAGATTTGCTGACCATAACGCCCAATCACCTCAGTGAGACGGTGAGAAATGTAACGGGCCGCACGTCAACGGATTTGATTAATGACCGAATGGGGATGGAAATTAAGCGATATTTAACGCATACCGACTTAGGGATTTCTGAAATTGCTTACAAACTAAACTTCGCTGACCAATCGTATTTTTCCAAATATTTCAAGAAATTGATGAAACTTTCGCCTTTGGAATTTAGGCGGAATATGGTAAAATAAAGACGGTATCGCTCTGTGCAATACCGTTTTTGTTTTATGAATTATATTTTATAGTATTTCCACTAATCCACTCTTTATCAAACTATTACCTGTTGATTTTAATTTAGATAATCCACTAATTGTTTCATCGACTTTAGCTTCATATACTTCGGATTTATCTTTGCTTTTCACTTCCAACATCACGTAAAAAATGCCTTTTACGAAGGTTTTTGAATTGACCACAAAATTTTCGTGAGGCGTTTCTTTTTCTGAAAGTGGCGTTTTTGAAGTTGCTACGGTTTGCCATTTCGCTAAAGATGCTGACTTGAAATCTGAAATATCAAAATGTCCTTCTCGGGCTTCTTCTTCGCTTTCTGGCATTTTGGCTTCTTTGCCAGGAACGTAAAGATTTTCCACAAATTTATGGTCGGCATCTTCTACCCAAATTGCTACGATTGGTAATTCTGTTTCTTTATTTTTCTCGACCAAAATTCTCAAAGCCGTTCCTTTTGAATCTTGATTGGTTTTTACTTCTTCAAACGATAAATTCTCTGGACGTTTAGGTTTTTTTCCTGCAAAAATTTTCCCTGCTTCTGCCACAGGTTCAAGGATTTCGGAGGCTGTTCCTGCTAATACAACACCAAAAACCAGAAATGCAATGATGAATTCTTTTTTGAATTTCCCAGAGGTTCTCTCTTTTGAATATCCCGTAATTGAAGACCAGTTATTGACAATATGAAAGATGGCAAAGCCTACGAAAATTAACCCAAATACGGTATGTGTAATTTCAACGGCGTGCGCTTTTTGTTTGATATACAACAAAATGCCCGTGATTGACAAACTCAAAAAGGCAAATGCTACCGATAGGCTAATAATGTTCTTACGTTTCATGATTCGTTGGTTAATAGTGAATGTTTAAACAAATTTAGGCAAAAAGTTACTTGAAAAGTACCGTAAACTCAAAAATGATACCGTTAAATAAGAACTTCTGTCATGTTTAAACTTAAAAGATAAAATCATGAAAAATTTATTGAAAAGTATACTCATTCTTGGGTTATTAATTTTTGCGATTGCTTACTACAAATAAAGACCGATAACTCATTAATATTACCACAAACTCAATAATGTATGGTATTCATTTTTTTTAAATATTTCTTTGTTAATGTTTAATGAATTGGCTTTGCCCATTCCATTAATTTATCTCTATTTTTCACAATAAATATGATCAAAATGAAATCAATTAAAAGACTTTTCGGGATGTTGGCAGTACTTGCTGCCGTTATTTTTATGGATGCTTGTAAAGCTGAAAAAGGTGATGTTGGACCCGCAGGGCCCGCAGGACCAACAGGTACACCAGGCGCAACCGGAGCAACTGGTGCCACAGGGGCAACGGGTACTACGGGAACAGCCAATGTAAGTTATTCAGATTGGGTTAATGTCACGTTTGTAGGAAGTGGGAATAGTTATATCGTAAATGTTGCGGCTCCAAAATTGACCCAAGATATTTTAGATAAAGGAGATGTGCATGTATACTGGAAAATTGGAACATCTATTTATTACCTCCCCTATTCACAAACGCTTGGTTCAATTGCTTATACAATATTTCAAATATTCACCGTTGGAAATATTAGGCTTACCGCAAGTTATGCTATTTCTTCAAGTACGGCTATTCGGTATGTAATTATTCCTGGTGGTGTTGCTGGCGGTCGTAAAGCGGCCATTGATTATAAAAATTATGATGAGGTGAAAACCTATTATGGTTTAAAAGATTAAAAGAGGATATATTATTCAAACAAAACCCGCCTAATAATCAACACTTGATTATTAGGCGGGTTTGTTTGAATAATATATTTTTAGCAGAAAAATGATATTAAATGAACCATAAATTTTCTTTAATGTGTGTTGAAACTGCTAAGTGATATGATTTTTTCCCAACTAAATACAAAAAAAGACAAGGCATTCATTACCTTGTCTCTGCAAATTTATGAGATTTTACAATTCCTTATCCCGCATCAATTTAAATTCTCGATAGCGTCTGATAATGGCCATAATAAAGCCAATCATTAATATCACCGTACCAATCCAAAGTAAATTTATCAATGGTTTTTCGATGGCTTTTAGCACTACGTAATCTCTTTGGGTAGTATTAAAAGCAAATCCAAATTTGCCCGTTTTAGGGTCAATATTGGTGAATTTTGCCCGAATTCCTACTTCGTCATTTTCAACGGGAGGCATCGCTACCATGCCATCACGAATGACAAAAGTGGGCTTTATTTCGTGCTGAATGAATTCCTTACCCATCACCTTAATCGTCGCTTGAACTGCCGCATTATTGGGGCCTAAAGGCTTGCCTTCAAAAGTATCTACACGAGCCACATTGTCCAAAACCGCTACATAATCATTCAAAAAGAAAGTATCTTTTACGGCAATGGTATAGTTTTCGGTTTTGCTCCATTCACGTTGGTCTAAGTCGGGCGCTTGAGCAACATACGTGTATAAATCTCTACCAAGATTGCGTTTGAGGGCAGGAGAGACCGAATTTCCCATTTTTTTATTAATCTGAAAACGGGGGTAAAGTGTCGTTACTCGTCCTTCTTTATCTCTAAAATCTATTTCGTAATATTTATTTTCTGGAAAAACGGGTAAGGTATCGCCCTTTGAATAGTACTTTTTCCCTTTCTGTTCAATATCCTGTAAAGCAATGGCGTGGAAGTCATTTTCGATAATTTCCACCTGTTCTGGACGCAAATATTCAGGTAATTCTCGCCCTTCTACTCGCACGCCCTTGTAAGTAAGTGTGTAATTGTCCATTTGCTGTGGCGTATTCAACCACAAGGCAATGTGTTCTTTGTTAGCATTGGCATTTTTTGCATCCAAATCTTTCACATTAAAGATTTTCATATCACTCTCATTCATCGAAACAATCTTCGAATATCCAGAAGAAAAAAGGATTCCTAATAGCATCATTGCTACCCCAATATGCGTAACTGCTCCGCCCGAAAGTTTGTAATTTCCTTTGAAAATATCCATCAAAATTGAGCCATTCGTCAAGATTGAGAAGATGCCAGCGAACAATAAGACGATGTACGTAGGAGATTCAAAAAAGTCGCCCGTTTGGGTTTTGGTGGTAAAGAAAATGACTACGAATGTCAATACCAAACTAATTAATAATGGGGTAAGAAAGAATTTTGTAACGTTTTCTTTTTTGATTTTTTTCCACCAAAAAGATTGTCCAATCCCTGAAAATATGGCAATTCCTACGCCAAACCATAATTGAAATTTAGAATAATAAGTAGCAGCATCGGCAGGAGGAGCAAGTTTTGAGACAAAACCAAGCGCTTCTACAATTTTGTTGTAAACGGGTAAGGAGGTAGCTGCAATTATTTGAAAAGCGGATAAACAGAGCGTAGTTGCACCCATAAAAATCCAGAATTCACGGCTATAAGTGGATACTTCTTTTTCATCTTTTGGAATTTCTTTCCATCTAAAAATCAACAAAGTAATGGCGGAAATTAAGAAGAATAATAAGTAAATTAATAGCTGTCCCGAAAGTCCTAAATCTGTGAAAGAGTGAACCGAAGCATCGCCCAAAACGCCACTTCTATTCAAAAAAGTGGAATATAAAACCAAGATGAAAGTAGCGATTACTAAAATAAACGAAGTTCCCAAAGCGGTTTGATTCGTTTTGTAAATAATCATGCAATGATAAGCCGCCACTAAAACCAACCACGGCACAAATGAGGCATTTTCAACGGGATCCCAGTTCCAATATCCGCCGAAATTGAGGGTTTCGTAAGCCCAATAGCCACCCATGATAATTCCTACGCCCAAAACCAAGCCAGAAAATAAAGCCCACGGCAAAGCAGGACGAATCCAAACGGTAAATTCACGTCTCCACAAACCCGCCATTGCGTAGGCGAAAGGAATTAAAGTCGTAGCAAAACCCAAGAAAAGCGTTGGTGGGTGAATCACCATCCAATAGTTTTGAAGCAAAGGATTTAGTCCATTTCCATCTTCGGCAATAAAATCGGGTTTCATCTGCCAAACTGGTAAATTGGGCATGGCTTCCTGTAACATCAAGAAGGGCGAAGAGCCGATTTTGAGGTTGATTACGGGTAAAACAACACCCAAAATCATCGAACAAAGGAAAGTTTGCACGGCGGCAAAAATTGCCATTACGGGTGCTTCCCAGTGTTTATTGGTATTGATAAGTACAATTCCCAAAACGGCGTGCCAAAATATCCAAAGCAAAAAACTGCCTTCTTGCCCTTCCCAAAAACAGGAAATGATATAATAAACCGGTAAAGCCCTCGATGAGTGCGACCATGCGTAATGATACTCGAAATAATGGTTGTAAATAATCAAGAATAAGGCAGTTATCACGCCCACAACTGCCAATCCGTGGACATAAAAGGCATAGCGAGAAAAGCGTTTCCAAGATTCTTGTTGAATTAAATCAGTGGTTTGTACAGATTTGAAATAGCCAAAAGTTGCTATCACCGATGCCACAAATGACAGGATGATGCACAAATGACCAATATTTCCGATGGTTGTATGAAGCATTTTATTTTGGGGTTAGGCGTATTAAAACACCTTAAAAAAACTCTATTAACATGATATTCGTCAAGAATCTCATCAGCGCTAATGGCAGTTATATTTTCGACTAAACATTAGGCTGCAATAATTCTATCAAATGGATCTTTATGATGAAACGGAAGCGTTTCTACTTTTAGAACGTGCGAAGGATTAATAGGTAAGATTCGGATATTACGGAGATATAACTCACCAATCATTTGTTGCAAAACTCCCACAACCTTCAATTTACCAATACTTATTTTAATTGCCATTTCCCAAAGGCTGGCAATACTTATAAATATCTCATTATCAACGTCTTCTATTAAACTTTTACAGGTGTTTGACAATTTAGGGTCATCATCAATAAGCCATATGAAAGTGTGGGTATCAATCAAAAAATCATTTTTCATTACATATAATCCTTATAGTCTTCTAAAGGTTCATCAAAATCCCTTGACACATAGGTTACAAACCCCTTCATACTTCCAACAATACCACGAGTTCTTGGCTTTGGGTTGCTTTGTGGCAACATTTCCTTAACTATTGTACTAAGTTTTTGAAGGTTTGTATCGTCTATTTTATCAATTTGACGATATAGTTCGAGTTTTAATTCCGCTACGTTCATGACTTTAAGAGTTTACGACTGTTTGGCAGGTTTTTCCACTTCCTTAAACTCAACCTTACCTTCTTGATATTTTGAAGGGCATTTCAAAAGAATTTTATCACATTTAAAAACCTGTCCTTCCATACTGCCGATGATAACGATTTGTTCTGCCTTACCCAAATCTTGTGGTTTGGGGGCATTATATACTACTTTTTGTGAACGACCTTTGTTATCGGTCAAGGTAAATTCCAAGTGATTGGCATCAATGGCAGGATTGTAAATAATGTCTTCAATCTCGCCAGAAGCACCTTTCTTTAATTTACCAACTACGTGAACCTGACTAACATCACCACTTTTTGCTTTGCTTTCAGCATCTGTAAAGTCCGTATAAGTACTTGCCTCCGTACCCGTAGAAACTAAAATAGCTACGGCAATGGCAATAATAATGAGTCCAAAAATGTGAGTCTTTTTCATTTTTTAATTTGTTTTTCTAACTTAGAAATTTTGCTATCAAGATTTATTAAGTAAACAATAATTCCTGCAAAAATGGTTGCAACAACGGCAACAACTACATAAATTCTGCCATCGGCGTATAATTTATCCGCCATTTCGATTTCGTTGGTGGTATCTTGGGCGAATAAATTCAACGCCATGAATAATAATGTGATTAGGGAAATTATTTTTTTCATTTTTAGAATATGGTAAAATCTTAGTTATTTTCTTGATGAATTTGTTCTAAATTTTTCAAGCGTAATCTTAAATTGGTAATCCAAAATCCCAGACAAATCCAACCGATACAGGCAGGATAAAAAACGATTCGCATGGTGTGTTCGGAATCCATTGGTTTAAACCCTGGATTTCCACCATTACCGGGATGTAAAGAATCAGTTACTCTTGGAAGAATAATCAATAATGGTATTAACAAAGCCACGGCAAAAATATTGTAAATAGCTGATATCCTGGCTCTTTGCTGTTCGTCATTGAATGAACCACGCAAAATAATATAAGCAAAATAAATTAATAAACCAATGGCAGCACCATTGAGTTTTACATCATTTGTCCACCATGCGCCCCACGTATATCTCGCCCAAATACTGCCCGTCAAAATTCCTACAATGCCAAATAAAATGCCTGTATTGGCATATTCCGATGATTTTGTGTCGTGCAACATATGAGAAGTACGCAGATATTGAATCGAATTCCAAACCGAAACGGAAAGCACCGCAAACATTCCAAACCACATGGGTACGTGAAAATACAAGTTACGAGCGGTTTCATGCAAGACAGGCTGGCGAGGAATATGTCCAAGAAATCCCCAAATTATTACGTAAGTCAATAGCACTACGGCTAAAATTTTATACCAGTTTTTTTTCATCATTTTACTATTAACTTCTCCAAAGAAATGGAAACAAAATTACACTCAAAACCAATACGATAGCATCAATTGCTAACAAGGTCAATATTTCATCTAAACTACTGCTTCTATCCAATCCATCTAACGCATTTTTAGAGATTTTCAAGAGCATTATCAACATCGGAATGATGATTGGGAAACTCAAAATTGCCATTAATGTTGAACTATTTTCAGCTTTTGAAGCAATGCCTGCCACCATCGTGAGCGTACTCGCAAAACCCAAAGCACCCAACACAATGCTCAATAAATATAAGCCAATATCTTCCACGGGATTGCCCATAATGATGGCATAAACCCCAAATCCTATGAGTGCCAACACTAACATCAACAACGTATTGTACACAATTTTTGAAAGAATTATTCCTACTGGACTCGCCAACGTGTAGTAATACAACAACCGTCCAAAACGCTCTTGCGTGAAACTTTTTGCAATGGCATTCATGGCGGTGAATAAAAGAATAATCCAAAACAAGGTATTCCACGTAATTTTATCAATCTGATTTGCCTTCAACCGAAATGATAAATAGCACACATAAACCGTACTAACGATGTACAAAATCATGCCGTTGAGTGCATATTTTTGACGAAGTTCTAATCGTATTTCTTTATCTATCAGTGCTTTAATTTCTTTGAACATTCTTTTAGGGATTGGGGATTGGGTAATTGGGGATTAGTTATTTGGAATAAAAATCTCAGAAAGTCAATCAATATTAATGAATTTCTAAACTGCTAAAAACTAATCCTAAATCTCTAATTACCTAATTCCTAAAACATCCACAAAGTTACGACACAAATAAACGGCACGCACACAAACAAAATAATATTTTGAGAAACCAAAATGTTTATTTATTAATACTTCATTATCAAGGAACTCTTTACTAATTTTACTTTGTTTTGAATAAATCTAAATAAGGGGTTTTGTTAATAGTTATCAGTTATTTTTACCGGTAATTTGTCCAAAATAACTAATAACCATCAACGAACAACCAATACAGAACTTGAAAACCGTAGCAGATTTGAAAAAAGGAGAAAGAGGGATTATTGTCAATTTTACGGATGATGAGCTTTCTTTGAAATTATTAGAAATGGGCTGTTTACCTGGTACACAAGTAACCATGACGCATATTGCACCTTTCGGCGACCCAATTGCCGTTAAAGTTTCAGGTTATGTGTTATCACTTAGGAAAGACGAAGCCGCAACCATTGTTATTGCTTAATTTATACCAATTAAATTGAAAAAATCACCCAAAATAGCCCTCATCGGCAATCCAAACGCTGGAAAATCGTCTCTGTTTAATTCGTTGACGGGACTTCGCCAAAAAACTGGCAATTTCCCAGGAGTTACCATGGATAAACTCATCGGTAAATGGAAATTGGAGAAAGGCGATGATGCCTCAATCCTTGATTTGCCCGGTATTTATAGCATTTACCCAAAATCGGTCGATGAGCAGGTGGTTATCAATATTTTAGCCAATCCCCAACATCCTGATTATCCTGATTTGGCCATTGTGGTGGCGGATGCTTCCAATCTCAAACGAAATTTATTGTTGTTTAGCCAAGTGCGGGATTTAGGAATTCCGACGGTTTTGGCTTTGAATATGATTGATGTCGCTGAGAGTCACGGGATTGTGATTAATTCCGTCAAATTAGCTCGAGAACTTAATGTAGAAGTGGCAGAAGTCAATGCCAAAAAAGGCATTGGATTGAATGGTTTGCGTTTGGCAGTAAATAAAACGTTAGAATCAGGATATAACTCAAATGACTCATTACCAATGGATTATGATAGAGGAATGGTCGAAGTTATTAAAGAAAAATACGGAGATACCGATGATTATCACGCACTTCTGTGGCTTTCAGAACACGATAATCTTAAACAATTTGATGCAAAACAACGAGTAGGATTCGACGAAATTCAAGAAAAATATCATTGGAATACCCAAGACTTTCAGTCGAAAGAAACAATGGCGAGATATTCACAACTCACCGAAATTGTGGATAATTGTTTGCACGAAATGCCCGTCGAAGAAGAACCATTAAATACTTGGACGGACAGATTAGACAAAATTTTCTTGCATCGTTTTTGGGGATATTTTGTCTTTTTAGGCATCCTTTTTATCATGTTTCAAGCCATTTTTACTTGGGCAACTTATCCCATGGATTTGATTGATGGGGGTGTAGCAAACTTAAATGATTTCCTAAAATCTAATCTTCCACCCACCAAATTAACTGATTTATTGACCGATGGATTGATTGCGGGAATTGGTGGAGTCTTGATCTTTATCCCTCAAATTGCCTTTTTATTTTTGTTTATTTCGATGTTGGAAGAAACAGGATATATGTCCAGAGTAATGTTTATCATGGATAAATTGATGCGACGTTTTGGATTGAATGGTAAGTCAGTTGTACCCTTAATTTCGGGCGTTGCTTGTGCCGTGCCTGCCATTATGAGTACCCGAAGCATTGGTTCGTGGAAGGACAGATTAATTACCATTATGGTTACGCCCTTGATGTCATGTTCCGCTCGTTTACCCATTTATACCGTTTTGATTGCCTTAGTTGTACCCGAAAAAAGTACTTTATTTGGCGTATTTAATTTGCAAGGCGTAGCGCTTTTTGCGATGTATTTATTAGGTTTTTTCATGGCATTACTTTCCGCTTGGATTATGAAAATTATCCTAAAAGTGAAGGAAAGAAGTTATTTTATCATGGAGTTGCCTTCTTATAAAAGTCCAAGATTTTCGCACGTTATGCTTACGATTTTGAACTCGACAAAAGCATTCGTTTTTGAAGCTGGAAAAGTGATTGTAGCGATTTCAATTGTACTATGGGTATTGGCAAGTTATGGCCCCGGTGATGCCATGCAACAAGCTGAAATTTACGTAAAAACACAAAATCCAACGCTTTCTGGGACTGGATTAACGAATAAAATATCGTCAAAAAAATTAGAAAATTCTTACGCTGGACATTTTGGAAAATTCATTGAACCTGTCATAAAACCTTTAGGATATGACTGGAAAATAGGAATTGCTTTGATTACGTCTTTCGCTGCTCGTGAGGTTTTTGTTGGTACGATGTCCACTATTTATAGTTTGGGAGGAGAGGCCAATGAGGAAAACTCAACCGTGATGAAACGCATGAGAGCCGAAATAAATCCCGAAACTGGTAAACCGATGTACGACATGGCATTGGGTTTTTCACTCATGATTTTTTATGCCTTTGCCATGCAGTGTATGAGTACATTGGCCATAACCTACAAAGAAACAAAATCTTGGAAATATCCAACTATTCAGTTTGTTTACATGACAGCATTAGCCTACATTTCGGCATTTATTGTCTATCAATCGTTTAAATAAAATTAGCGCTAAGAAGGGGGGCGAATATAGTTTTGCTACGTAATACTAATTATTTGTTTTATTCCCCTTAACCATTCCTTCTGTAACTTCATTCATAATTCTGATTTTCTCTTGAAAATCACCTTTGATGGACTTTCTGATTTCTCGGAGATTTTCTAATAATTGTTGCACATTTTCGGGAATGATGTCATCCAGAAATTCACGCATTCGTTTGGCCATTGTGGGTGATTTTCCATTGGTTGAAATGCCAATTTTCAAATCTCCTTTCTGAACAATTGAACCTAAATAAAAATCACAAAGATCGGGCGTGTCCGCAACATTACATAGAATATGACGTTCGGCAGTTACTCTTTTGATGCTGGCGTGCAAATCTGGATTATCGGTTGAAAGAATTACTAAGTCTCTGTCGTTCAAGTCATTAAACTCAAATTTTCTTTCAATTAAAGTTACATTTGGATAGTTTTGTACATATTCACGAAGTTCGTCCCTAAACATATCCGCCACCATCGTAACTTTTGTATCAGGGCTATTATTAAGCATCGCTGAGAGTTTTTCTAAGCCCACATTTCCACCTCCTACCAACAATACATCCAATTCTTCCAACTTCAAAAAGACGGGAAAAAGACGGTTTTTTATTTCTTTTTTATTTTGCATTCTTTTTAGAATATAGATTTTTTGAAATATTTAATGGCTTTGCATTTATTTGATACAAAATTAACTTCAAAACATCTGACAATTTCAAAATATCGAAGAAAGTTTACGACTCATAATCAGAAATTGAAGGGCATTAAAATTACTTATTTAATTGCTTTTTGCTTGGAGATGGACAGCATACATATTGCTCGGATCGATGATTTCTGATAATTATATTATCGCTTTTTTGCATTTTTTGTGTTTGAAAAAAGGAAAAAAAATAATCTAACATTGAAAATTAACATCATCCAAGTTGGTAATATTATCCTGAAAAATAAAGGCCTCATAGATGATAAAATCTATAAGGCTTTTTGAATTTCAAATGTGGAATTACAACAAATATTGAGTCTTAAGAAATCGTCAATGTTGAACCCGTTATTGTTACGGCATATTTCGATAAACTACTGCTGGCTGGACCTCTGGTTACGGAACCCGTCGTACTGAATTGAGCTCCGTGGTTTGGGCAATAAAAAACGCCATTTCCTTGATAAGTAATCGATGTTCCTTGGTGAGTACAAGCCTGTGACAAGGCAACAAAAGATGCTGCTGTACTTCCTGCACTGACTCTGGCGATGATTGCGCCGCTTGAATAAGTATAATCTCCAACGTTTTTAATGGCAGTGGAAATATCAATAGAAACTCCGCTCGGAGCAACACTATCTGCGCTTTTGCAAGAGGCTAAAACTGCCATTAAAGCAGCACCACCTAAGCCCATGCTTCTAAGAAAATCTTTTCTTGAAATTGATTCTTGTGTCAACATTATTTTAAAAGGGGAAGTTTAAACATGGAATCATTGTAATAATACGCTTTAAATTATGCCGTAATGTGCAAAATATTACCCACCAAAGAGGTTTTATAAACGGTTAAACCGCCTCGACCATTGCTATTTAAGCCAACACCCGAAGTGGTAAATCTGGCTCCGTGCGATTGACAATAAAATTCTCCAACTTGATAAATTACCTGTTTTTGACCTTCATGACTACACGTTTGGGTAACCGCAGCATAAGTATTGGCAGCCACTAAAGCCACCACAATATTGCTCTGACGAATATATCCACCCACTTTTAACAAAGCTGCATTTGCCGAAAGGCTAAGGTCGAGCGTAAGTAAATCTTTGGTTGTCACTAAATCAGTAACCGTTACAGCAGCACTCGCACCCGATATTCCGTTGGGAGTTTGTAATTTAAAAGTATATACACCAGCTAATGAAGGCGTGTAGGTATTTGCCCCAACAACCGCCGCAAAAGTGGTTACTTGGGTCGTTCCGTTAAATACAATGATTATTCCTGCCAAAATCGCAGTGATTGAAATCGCATTATTTGTGTTAATACTACTAACTGAAAGGGTGGGGGCAGCAGGCGTGGTTGATGTTTTAGCCGTTACAATTACTGCTGTACTTGAAATAGAAGTTCCAGCAGAAGTTAGTAATTGAAACGTGTAAGTTCCCGCCTTAGTTGGCGTATAAGTATTCGTTCCCGAAATTGCCGTAAATGTGCCTATTTGCGTTGTGCCATTAAATACCAGCACCGTTCCCGCTGATTCCGTTGTTACCGTGATTGGACTATCGGTTACCGTACTGGCGGAAACCGTTGGAGCATTCGGTACACTTGGCGTAACCGAAACAGGTTCGGGGACAGTCTGTTTTTCATTCAAGCAAGACGAAAGTACTGCCATTAACGCAGAGCCACTAAAGCCAAGCGTCATTAAAAATTTCTTTCGATTAATGGAATCTTGTGTTAACATTTTAAGAGAAGTTTATTTGTTTTGTTAGGTAAGGTTTTTATCATAAATTGACTATTATGCTTTATTATTTACTTTTAAGTACATGACTTCATATAGATTCATTGCCTACGAATTTCTAAAAACTGTATTTTACTAAAATTTTGCTCGATAGAAAACGGCAATGGAAATTGCCCGTTTTCTAAATAATTAAGAGATTGTTTGAAGGAAATGTTTCTTATAATGAAGAGGATAAGTAATTTTAGAAATCATGAATGCCATTAATTTCTAAAAATATTGATTGTATTGAGCGGGAATTATTATTTATTGAACAGAAAAATTAGTGCTAAACTTAATATATCTAAACGCTTGAAAGCGAAATCGCCAATAAAATAAATGACAAATTCTAAGATAAAAAATAGAACAGCGGCGTATGAGTACAGCTGCGTAAAGATTGCATAGTAAACGAAAAAACCGCTTCTAAATCATTTGATTCAGAAGCGGTTTTTGGTGTATGCTAATACAAGATGCTTATAACAAAGGTCTAACTCTTGTTTCTAATGGAATAATGGTTTGACCATTATCCAAGGTTACCAAGAAATAAAACTGCAAATCATAAGGGGTTGTGCCAGATACTTGCAAAGTAGTTAAAGCCTTCTTTTTCAAGTATTCTGCAATCGAAGTTTTGAAAGAAACTGTTTTCCCGCCCCCTGTTATAACTGCTGTATTATACAAACCAGTAGTCGTTTGTACAGAAGTGGCGTTAATAGCTTTGTTGGTTGACGAAGCATTTACACGAGTAATTTCCTTAATCGTATTTGGACTGCTATCGGCTAATTTTAGTACAATTTCAATGTTTCCTCCCGCTGACTGAGAGGTTGTTACGAAAGGAATACGCTCGTAGTAAACGGCATTGTCAACCGTGATTACATCCGTAGGAACAGCATCACGTAAAGACAAATAATCGTACTGTTGTTTGCAAGAGCCAAGACCCAAAATGAGTATCATGGCTACTAAGAAATTATATTTTTTCATGTTGATTTCTTTTTATGTTCACTTATTTGAAAGAATAATAGTGGCGAAATACTGCCACCATCACATCATGTTAGTCAATATCCCACCACACTCGGTCGAACGTTTTCGGGCCAGGTGTTGGTATATTTGGGTTACTTAATTGCTCATTACCTGTGTATGGAAAACGAACAGGAATATTGCTATCATCGCCACCCGTTGCGTTTAAAGCTTTTTCTAAACGAGGGAATCCCCAACGTCTCCAGTCATTATAAGCTTCAATACCATTACCACAATTGGCAATCCATTTTTGGGTCATAACTTGATTTATCTTCTGAGAAGTTGTTCCTGCTAATGTAATAATGCTTGGATTTGCCTTGAAATATGCATCAATTTCAGTCGTAGTAACACCAGTTTTTAACATAGAAGCACGAATACCTTCTTCAAATAATTTCTGAGCATCACCAGCTGTATTAAGTGATAAAGCCGCCTCTGCCAACATAAATGCACGTTGGAAGTTGGTAATCATTCTGATAGGAGCTTCTCCAGATGCTCCCGTTAAATAAACACCGTATCTTGAACGTGTAGCCGAAACTGGAGCTGTACCTGTTGCACCGTTATTCCAAGCTACGTAAGTTGTACCGCTTGGCAAAGTAAAGAGTTTAGAAATACGTGGATCTTTATTTAATAATAAGGTATCTCTAAAACGTTGGCTCAATAATTGGTCATCAGGACGGTTCACAAAGTTGAACGCATAGATCGGGTTTTGTGTACCCGCAGTAGCCGCAAATGCTACTTGAAAATCCTGTGCGTTATCCGTAATTAAACCCGCAGAAGAAGCTAATACACTTGTAATTTCAGTCTTAGCACGGTCAGGTTGAACACGGCTGATAATGATAGCAAAACGTAGTAAAAGTGTATTTCCTAATTTTTTCCAGTTTGCTATGTTTCCTTTATAAACAACATCGTCAGCACCAGGATTCAAGATACTTTTCTTATCTAAATCTGTCAAACCTTCTTTTACTAAATCGAATAAACTTTGAACTGAAGCCGTTCCCAAATAAATATCTTTCTGAGCATCCAATTTTGGCGTAAGTGTGTTTGTCCCTTTCAAGGCCTCCGAGTACGGAATATCGCCCCAAAGGTCTGTGGTCATACTAAAACCATAGGCTTTATAAATTTTGGCAATACCTGCGTAAACTGGACTTGTCGCTTGCGTATTGTCAATCATCTTCTGAGTATTTATCAAAAGACCAGCGTATAATTCACCATTCCATTGGTTGTCAGAGTTTCCACGAATATTATAAGAATCGTAAGTGGCTACTTGGTTGGCAACACCCGCTTGGTGTTGTACCAAAATGGATGTGATACGATTTAAGTCGTTGCTATTGGCAAAAGCGGCATCGTAGGCCAAAGTTGTCAATAGAGCAGCGGGCGGAACGATAAGTGGATTATTGGGCGTATTGTTTACCTCCAAAAAATCACTTGAGCAACTCGAAGCCAAAAATCCTACGGCTAAGGTTGAGATGAAAAGTATATTTTTAATTTTGAATTTCATGATTATTGATATTTTTGCTTTCTATTCTTCGCTTTAATAGCTTAAATAGCAAATATTTGTAAGATTTTATTCTGAAAATAAATAAGAATAAATGTCAAATTTTTTTCGCTAAAAATGACCTTTATAAAACGCAATGATTAGAAAGTCAATCTTAAATTAGCACTGAAGTTACGAGTGTTTGGGTTACTTTGTAATTCCAAACCTCTGATATTACCAGCACCTTGCGTATTTAATTCAGGATCAATTAAGCTGTCTGGCGCATAATAGAACAAGTTACGTCCACTGAATGAAAGCGATACACCACCGAATGGCAATTTCGCTAACAAATTTTTTGGTAACTGGTACGATAATGTCAATTCACGCAAACGATATACAGTAGCACCATAAACGTTCAAGTCAGTTTGTAAACCTTGGTTGAAGTAGTTTTGGGCATCAATCTGGATATTATTTGGTGTATATGAACCATCAGCATTAAGGAAAACGCCATCAATAATTCTTGGTTTTTCACGATCAACCGCTGTTTCTTTCAAGGCTCCTGAACCTTTCAAAGAAGCTAAAGTAAATGAAACGATTTGTCCACCTTGTTGAGAATCAAACAAAAACGAAAGACCAATTCCTTTGTAATTGAACGTGTTGGTAATACCGATAATTGCGTCTGGGTTAGGGTTCGCAATTTCTTGATTAGGAATTGCTGCAATCCATAAACCAGTTTGTGGATTTACGATAAATTTAGTTCCGTCTGGCGTTCTTGCTCTTTTGTTTCCTAAAATAACACCGTAAGGTCTTCCTTCTACAATTGAAGGTGCTGTTCCAATAAATGAACTTCCTGGAATGTTGAAGGCTGTAACGCCCGCACCGATTTCGTCAACATTGTTTCTGTTCACGGTAAAGTTTCCTGTAACTGTCCAACTGAAGTTTTGATTACTAAGTACTTTATAAGAAAGCATTGCTTCAATACCTTTATTGGTCATTTTACCGATGTTCGTAGTACGTGTTCTAAAACCAGTAGTTGCTGCAACCGTAACATTCAAGATTTGATTAGTACTTACTGTATTGTAAACGGCTAAGTCTAAATTCAAACGGTTACGGAATAATCCAATGTTCGCTCCAGCTTCGTAAGAAGTCGTAAATTCTGGCGTTAAGTTATCTCCACTACCGATACGAGTACCGATTGAGAAACCTGCCTGACCATTGATTGGGAAACTAATACTTGACACGTTATTACCCTGTGAAGTAACTGAATAAGTTGAATTCAACAAATAAGGGTCAGCATCTTTACCGACTCTTGCATAACTAACTCTAAGTTTTCCGAATGAAAATACATCACTTTTAATATTGAATGCATCCGTAAGCGAAAGACCTAATGAACCTGAATAATAGAAGAACGTATTATTGGCTTTCGGTAAAGTTGAAGATTGGTCTAAACGTCCCGTTAATTCTAAGAATAACGATTTCTTATAATCAAATGAAGCTTGGCCATAATAACCAACTAACCTTCTCAACGTTGTTGCTTCACCCGTTCCACCATTTGAACTCGTGTAAGTAGTAGCATTGTTGATGTTATAATAGTTTGGTAAAGTCAAACCTCCACCGTAAGCAGAGATATTTTGAAATTTACGTTGGTTAACATTATATCCTAACAAACCAGTGAAGTTGATATTTTCAGAGAAAAGTTTATCTTTCTTGAAACGGAAAATCAAATCACTGTTAATCTCATTTCTGTAAGTAACATCTTCAAAAACAGCTCCCGTTGGAAGACGTGCTGCACCAATGGCAAAAGTTTGCTTACGACGGTCAGTATAAGTATCCAATCCTAAACGGTAAGTGACCGTTGCCCAAGGAGTAATGTCGTACCCTAAATTGATATTACCCGTTAAACGGTCAACATTACTGATGGTTTTGTTATTATTGATTGACCAGTAAGGGTTATCTGCACTTGAAAGATAAATACTTTTACCATTTGCATCCGTATAAGGTAATCCTTGTAAGTCATAACTACGTGGCAAAGTTGATAATACCGCAGGAGCACTTGAGTTGTTACCCGTCAAGAAGTTATTTTGACCCGTTGCAGTATAATTGAATGTCCCACCAAATCTAATTTTGTTAGCCAAAATAGTGTTTCCACCAAAAGAAACGTTGGTACGATTAAATTCTGACCCTGGAACAATCCCTTTTTGCGAAGTATTTGAAACTAACAAAGAGTAACTCTGAGTAGCCGTTCCACCCTGTAAGTTAACCGAGTTGTTCAAAATTGTACCTTGCTGAAAGAAGTTCTTAATGTTGTTTGGGTATGCCTGATAAGCGTAATCTGTACCGTCTGGATTCTTACGAGTACTGCCATCTGCTAATAATAATCCATTAGCTGTGGTTGGTGTTGTGCCAAATTTAGGCCCCCAAGAGTTAGCAGAAGTAGGGTTGAAAATGGTACTCGTACCTTGTCCATAATCATTTTGAAGTTCTGGATAACCATAAGCATTTTGGATTGTATAAGAAGTATTTACAGTTACTTCCATTTTCTTATTCAATCCTCCGCCTTTACCAGCTTTCGTCGTAATAATAATCGCACCAGAAGCCGCTCTTGAACCATAAAGTGCTGCTGCCGCAGGTCCTTTCAATACGTCGATTGATTCAATATTTTCTGGAGCAATATCTAAAGCACGGTTAGATGATTGAGGTCCACCTAAAGTGCCATTTGGTCCACCATTTGTACGATCCAAGTCATTACTAACTGGAATACCATCGACAATAAATAAAGGTTGGTTACTTCCCGTGAATGAAGTTATACCACGAATGTTAATGTTGGTTGAAGCACCTGCTTCACCACTGGCTCCCACAATTTGAACCCCAGCAATTCTACCTTGCAAAGCATTCAATACGTTTGGTTCTCCTTTTTGCGCAATGTCCGAACCTTTAACAGTTTGGGTAGCATAGTTCAACTCTCTCTTAGATTTTTCGATACCAAGCGCTGTTACAACAACTTCCGATAATTCTTCGATGTTTGAGGTCAATTTGACATTAACAACTGTTTGAGAGCCTACGGAAACATTTTGAGATGAAAAGCCAACAAAACTGAAGATAAGTGTGGCATTGGCAGGAATACTTATTTTGTAGGTACCATTAGTAGCTGTCGTAGTACCTCGAGTCGTACCTTTAATAGATACACTCACTCCAGGCAATTCTGTACCGTCTTCTAAAGAAGTTACTTTACCTGAAACTGTTCTGTCTTGTGCAAAACTCTGAGAAACGAGCGAACACACAAACAAAAACACAAAACTAATTAGTAGTTTTTTGTTCATTTGTTGATTTTTTAGTTATTGATGAAAATATTCGCATTGAATATTACGATAAAAATAAGAGATAATTAATTAATCTACAAATATTTTAGATGTATCAACATATAATATAGGTGTTTGTTTCAATTCGTCAATTAATTGAATACATTATCTTTGTTCAATTTTATCAGCGCTATTTTTTCTTCAAATCTATTTTATAAGGATATTCTAATCTCAAGCTAACTTTTTAAACAATATTGTTTAGTAAATTGCAAATCGTATTCATACGAATTGTTTCAATAGTAATTAATCAATAATTCCTCATCAAATGAACAAAAAAATACTAACAAGTTTTGTTCTTTTGCTATTACTCATATTCAGAGTATCCGCACAAGACAGAATAGTTTCGGGAAAAGTAACTTCTTCCGAAGATGGCTCGGCACTTGCAGGCGTAAGCATAGGTGTAAAGGGTACAGCAAAAGGCACTGTCAGTAATTCAGATGGATCTTATAAAATCAGTGTTTCAGGAACTCCGATTTTAGTTTTTACTTTTGTAGGATTCAAAAAATCTGAAGTTTCAACTGGGTCAAGGTCAGAAATTAACGTTTCGCTAACTTCAGAAGTATCTAACTTAGAGGAGGTTGTGGTCATTGGCTACGGTGTTCAGAAAAAATCCAAATTAACATCTTCTATTTCAAGCGTTGCTGGTAAAGACCTTGCGAATTTAACCACACCAAGTTTCGATCAACAATTGGCGGGTCGTGCTTCGGGTGTGCAAGTGACGGTTGGTTCAGGAATTATCGGACAAGCACCTCGGATTCGTATTCGTGGGACAAACTCTATCACATCAGGAGGTTCGCCTTTGATTGTTATTGATGGCGTTCCTGCCTTGGATGGTAATCAAAGTGGTGTTACGCCAACCAACCCATTGGCCGATATTAATCCAAGTGATATTGAATCGCTTGACATCCTGAAAGACGGGGCAGCAACTGCCATTTACGGTTCGAGAGCAACCAACGGGGTAATTTTAATTACTACTAAAAAAGGAAAGAAAGGACAACCCCTAAAAGTTAACTTTGATTTTCAATACGGAGTAACAAACCCAATAAACCGGTTGAGTTTGTTGAATGCTACTCAATTTGTAGAAGTTGCTAACGAAAAAATCAGAAATGCAGGTGGTGCAGATGCAGCATTTTTGGATGATAAAGGAACAAATACTGATTGGCAAAATGTAGTGCTTCGTCAAGGACTTGCTCAAAATTATAATATCAACTTTAGTGGTGGTGTTGAGAAAACTAACTATTATTTTTCTTTGGGGTATAATCGTCAAGAAGGTGCAGTGGCTACTAATGGTCAGAAACGTTATACATTTACGTCTAACCTTGACCATAACTTCAATAAGTATGTATCAGTTGGGACAAAATTACAAATTACTCGTACTGAGAACACAGGTTTGAATACGGGTACAAATGCGTTGTCTGGTAATATCACTGGAGCGGCACGTTTATTCCCTAACGTTCCTATTTATGATGCTACTAATGCAACGGGTTATAATATTTCGCCAGATGGTGCTGTGTTAGGTCAAGGTGCAAATAAACGTGGGATTGATAACAACTATACCAACCTTCAATTTGTATTGGACAATAATAAATTTGCTTCACAAGTTGGACGTGTTTTATCAACTACTTATTTGCAAATTACACCCTTCGAAGGCTTGACTTTGAAATCAATGATTGGCCTTGATTATACTGATGTTCGTAGTTTCTTATCTTATGACCCACGTCACGGTGATGGTCGTGGTTCAAACGGTGTTGTCAGTCAGACTTCACGGAATGTAACTCGTTGGAACTGGCAGAATACATTGAACTATTTGAAAGATTTTGGTAAACACTCGTTCAATTTAACGGCTGGAACGGAATACCAAAAACAAACAGTTTCTTCTTTCACCGCAGGCTCAGCTAATTTTTCGGATAGATTCTTTGAACAACAAAACATTATCTCGGGTAGCTTTTCAGTGCCAACGGTTGATGGTTCGGGTTTTTCAACTGGTTTTGATTCTTACTTTGGACGTATTCAATATGATTACGATAATAAATATTTCTTGACTGCATCTGGACGTAATGATGGTTTATCAGCATTGCCAGCGGCAAGTCGTAGGGGTAATTTCTTTGGTGGTTCATTGGCGTATCGAGTTTCTAACGAAGAGTTTTATAAAAATTCTAACGTAGCAAAAACGCTTAATGACATAAAAATCAGAGCAAGTTATGCCCAAGTTGGTAACGTTGATATTGGGGCCTTCCCTTATTTAGGCTTGTTTGGTGCGGCACAGTATGCCTCACAAAATGGTGTTGGTTTTACACAAGCGGGTAACTCAGCGTTGAAATGGGAGTCAAGTACACAATCTAACTATGGTATTGATTTAGGTTTCTTTGATAACAGAGTAACTTTATCAGCTGAGTATTATAGTAATGATGTTTCTGACTTGATTTTGGCGGCTCCAACGGCTCCATCTTTGGGCGTTCCAAACAACTCTATTTCTAAAAATGTAGGTTCATTATACAACCGAGGACTTGAATTTAATTTAGGAATTGAAGCCATCAAGAAAGGAAGTTTTTCTTGGGATGTTAATATGAACTTCTCAACAAATAACAATAAAGTAACGGCGTTGAACAAAGGAACGGATGGTAAAGACCAACCAATATTTCCTTCTGTTTATCATATCATTAGAGTTGGTGAATCAGTTGCTTCATTATACGGATATGAAAGTGCGGGTGTAAATGCGTCGAATGGTTTTCCAATGTTTGTGAAAGGAGATGGTCGTATTGTTCAAAGAAATGTTGCCAATGGTGGATACTCATTCTACGATGCTGCAAATCCTGCTGTTATTACCAATACAACGGGAGCTTCGCTTGCTTCTGCTGATGTTATAGATGGTGGTGATAGAAAAGTATTAGGTAACACAAACCCTACTTATTTCGGAGGATTAACCAATACGTTCAAATATAAAGGCTTGGATTTAGAAATTTTCACTCGTTTCTCTGGTGGAAATTACATCATGAACGTTACTCGCCAAGAAACGCTTTTGAATCAAGATTTCAATAACAACGGAACAGAAATTTTGAATCGATGGACAAAAGAAGGACAAGTTACAGACGTTCCTAAAATGTACTTGAACGGTAACGCTCAAGTTAACCAAACGGGAAATGCAACCAGTCGTTTTATTGAAAGCGGTGATTTTATCAGAATCCAAAATATCATCCTTGGCTATTCAGTTCCAAAAGAAGTGTTGAGAAAAGCAAACATTGGTGTTAGTAATATTCGTTTATACGGACAATTGCAAAATGCTTTCACTTTCACAAAATACAAAGGCTTAGATCCTGAATTGAATGCAAATGGTAATGTAAACCAAACTTTTGGACTTGATTTCAATACAAACCCTCAGTTTAGAGTAGTTACTTTTGGGGTAAGCGTAGGTTTCTAATATCAACAAACATTTAAGAGAAATAAAATGAAAATAATATCATATAAAAATATAGTTGCTCTCGGCACAACGCTGATGTTGGCAACGGCTTGTTCGGTCACAGACCTCACGCCAATTGATGCCCTTTCTGAATCAACCGCTTTTCAAACGCCCGAAAGAATTGAACTCGCCGTGGCGGGTGTTTATGACGGAGCTCAATCAGGATTTTATGCAGGTGGAGCTGTGCGTGGGTATCCTTTCGGGGCTGCTCATCTTGAACAAGGTGATTGTCGTGGCGAAGATATGGTAAGTGTTGCGGCATTTTATGCAGTAACTTACAATTCTACTTACGATGCAACAAGTGCTAATAATGGCTATTTTTGGCAAACAATTTATGCCATGATTAACCGTGCAAACGTAGTAATTGACGGTATTCGTAAAGCCCCAGTTGGCGGAAGTTTAACGGATGCTGTGAAAAATTCTTATGAAGGAGAATTACGTTTATTGAGAGCAATGGGGCATTTCTATCTATTAGCAAACTTCTCACGTCCTTACGGTGACAACCCAAGTGCAGTAGCGGGTGGTGTGCCTTACCGTGAGCAACCTGTGGGAACAAGCACGGGAGTATCGGTAGACGAGGCTTCAAAACAAGGGCGCAATACGGTGGCAGAATGTTATGATAAAATGTTAGCGGATTTGGATTTTGCCGAAACAAATTTACCTACCACTCGTACTAAAAACGGATTAACTCGTGCCACAAAAGCAGCTGCAATTGCTTTGAAAACCAGAATCAGATTGCACCAAAATAACTTTGCACAAGTGATTGCTGAGGCAAATAAATTGGTGCCAACTACTGGAAATTTAGTGTCACCAATTGGTAGCTACCAATTAACAGCAACGCCAATGGGACCGTTTGCAGCGGGAAATAAAAGTAATGTTGAATCAATTTTCTCAATCGAAAATAATGATGTTGATAATAGTGGTGTAAATGGTGCTGCTCCTTCGATGTACATTGCTTCTATCACAGGAGGACGTGGAATTGTGGGAATTAGCCCAATTATCTGGAATCAACCTTTTTTCCCTGCCGACGATTATCGTAAATCTGCTAATATGGTTCAACAAGATGGAGCAACTTCTCCAGGACGTGGAGCCATGTTCAGTAAGAAATACGCTGATGCCACGGCTCGTACAGATAATGCTCCCATTATTCGTTATGCGGAAGTATTATTAAACGCTGCCGAAGCCATTGCCCGTACCACTACAGGCGTTGATGTAAGAGCTTTATCGTTGTTGAATGCCGTTCGTAATCGTGCAGTACCAGCAGGAACGGGACGTTATACAGAGGCAAGTTTCAAAACAAATCAAGACTTGATTCAAGCAATTCTGAACGAACGTAGAATTGAATTTTTAGGAGAAGGCTTACGCTGGTTAGATATTCACCGTTTGGCCACTGATGCTGTTTTCACAACGGGAGGAATCCCTGCTAAAGCAAGTAATACCAACGTATTTACGGCCCTTTATACGAATAATCCATCAACAACTTATGTCCGAGTTGCGGCCATTCCTTATAGCAGTTTTAAATTCATTTGGCCATTACCAATTGAAGAAATTAACAATAATCCAACGTTAAAAACTCAACAAAACCCAGGTTGGTAATTGAATATTAATCTGGTATCGAAAGTCCTACTTCTTTTATTAGAGGTAGGACTTTTTTGTTAAAATCTTATTATGCTGATTGATACATTCTTCACAATTTTATAACGTATATTCATAATTTGATAACGTAGGGGTGAAGTTCTCCTAAAATATAGAAGGTAATTTTGTGAAATTATTCAACTAAATTATTTTCATAATGCAAACATTTTATCTCAATTTATGGAAGGGAAACATTTTAAAAAGTGTTTTTCTATTATTTTCAATTTTATTTTTCAGTATTCAAACCTTCGCACAAAGCACTGATGCCACCATCGCTGGTAAGGTTTTAGACGAAAAAGGCGAAGCCATTCCAGGGGCATCTATCAGAATCAAAAATGAATCTACGGGCTTTCAAACAGGCTCGGTTTCCGATGTGAAAGGCGAGTACCAATTTCAACAATTACCCCTTGGTAAACCTTATTCTATCTCCATTTCATTCGTTGGGTATCAAACTAAAATCTTCACGGATTATGCTTTAAATCAGGGGGATAAACTGAAAATTGATGCCAAATTGTCAATTGCTACTACGCAATTATCCGAAGTCGTGGTAAGTGCTAATTCCTTCGTCAATAAAGAAACTGAAAGAGCAGGTGCTGCTATTGCAGTTACTTCTTTGCAGATGAAACAGTTACCTATGGAAGGTAGAAATTTTACAGCTTTAACTGCTTTATCGCCACTACAAGGCAAGAATGGCAGTTTTAGTGGGCAAAGACAATCATCAACTAACGTAACCATGGATGGTGTGAATGCTCGTAATATGTACACTACGGGAACAGTCGGTAATGGACCATATTCCATTTCGCAGGAAGCCATTAGAGAGTTTCAGGTTTCGACCAATAATTATGACGTAACACAGGGTCGTCAAGGTGGTGGTTCTGTAAATGCCGTTACTAAGAACGGAACCAATACAACGGAAGGTTCGGCATTCTTTTACCAACGAGCAAGTCAGGCGTCGCTTTTTGGCAATAAACTATTTCCCTTAAATAGTGAATTTAATGCTAATGGAACGCCAAGGACGACAAATATCGACCAAAAACAGTACGGTTTTTCATTGGGTGGCGCTTTGATCAAAGATAAGTTGCATTATTTTGTTGCTTTCGACCGTCAGAATGAGACCATTCCTTTTCAGATTGCTCCTGTATTTAATGCTTTGCAGGAACAGAATTTTGGTATTACGAAAGCGAATTTAGAGCAAGTAATCACTACTGCCAGAGAAAAATACGGTATGAAAAATACACCACAGTACGGAGATTTTTCCAGAGAAACGGTAGCAAATGCCATTTTTGCCCGAATTGATTGGCAGATTAACGAAAAAAATAAATTGACTTTTCGTAATAATTTAACAACATGGGATAGCCCGCAGTCGGTGAATGATAACTCGAACATAAATTTATTAGAAAGTTGGACGGGCTTTAAATCAATTGAAAATAGTTCGTTGATTTCTCTTCGGTCTGAATTAGCTCCCAATTTAACCAATGAGTTGAAATTTCAATTTCAAACGGTTTCTCGTGACTATGTTGTGAATTCAGATTTACCAAAAGAAAATATTCCACGGGCAATTATCACGGTTCAGTCGGTGATTCCAACGGCTACCAATCCAAATGCGACCCAAACCAGAACGGTGCAATTTGGTGGACAAAGATTCGGAACGGAATACGCTAAAGATATGACTTTTCAATTAGCAAATACCGCTTATTTGAGAAAAGGGAATTTGAATTTTAAATTCGGAACGGATAATATGCTCACATTCTTGGACTCAAGAATTGTGAATGAAATGAACGGACGTTTTTTCTTCAATAGTTTGCAAGATTTTATTGACAAAAAACCAAGTCGTTACGCCCGTGAAGTGCCTTTGGTTAATCCAGCCGTTCAGCAATCTTTACTTGATTTAGCAGTTTTTGCCCAAGTGGAATTTGAGCCTTTCAAAAACGTTAGGGCAATGGCAGGTTTGCGTTATGATGCTACGATTTTCTTTAAACAAGGAGACCCAAATCCGATGACGGAAAGTAAATTGTTTATTAAGACCAATAATTCACTCGCCGACTACAATAATATTCAACCAAGATTGCAATTGACTTGGGATGTTCAGGGTCGTCAGCGAGATATTGTTAAATTTGGTGGAGGCGTATTTTCAGCTCAACCTGTGTCTTATTTACAGTTAAATAATATTCAGAATAGTGGTACAATCGTAGGCTCGATTGACGTTTCAGGGGCAAATGTACCAACGCCAGACTTTGTTTCTTACCGAAATGACCCATCAACAACGCCTGGAATTGCGAAAGGAGCGAGTTATGTCTCAACGATAAATGCCGTAAGTGATAACTTTCAAGTTCCTTCGATTTACAAATTAAACTTCTCGTACAATCGTTTTTTCAATTCGAGATTCAGAGCGGGAATCAATGTATTATGGTCGAAAACGGTTAATAATTATGTGTATTACGACAGAAATATTGTGGATGAGCCTTATTTTAGATTGAGTAATGAAGCGAATCGTGGTGTGTATGTACCTGCTAACACAATTCCAGCAAATGGTTCAACTGACTGGACAAAAGGAAGAAAATCAACTGAATTAGGACGTGTTTTATCTTTGGAATCAACAGGACAATTAGACCAAATGGCGATTGTTATTGATGCCAGTATGAAAATTGGTAGAGATGGTTATTTCACAATTAGTTATACCAAAAATGATACAAAAGATAACTCTTCTTTCAATTGTTGCGTGGCAAATACCTCAACATTCCGTCCGGTTGTGGACGATCCAAGAGACCAAAGTGTTTCTTATTCTGATGATCAGTTCTCGGATAAAGTCGTTGCTTCGGCGGCTACTCCAACATTTAAAGGTTTTCAATTAGGGGCGATTTTTAATGGCGTTGGCGGTACTCGTTACTCATTTTTAGTGGGCGGGAATAAAAGTATTAATGGCGATTTTGTGCTAACCAATGATCTGGCTTACGTTTTTGATCCAAATGGAGCTAATGTTCCTGAAGCAGTTAAAAAAGGAATTCAAGGTTTGTTAGATAATGCAGATGTTACAGAAAGTGTGAAAAACTATATTCGTGAAAACATTGGAAAAGTTGCTCAACGAAATGGTGGTGTAAATCCATTCTATTACACGATTGATTTACGTTTGACGAAGGAATTCAATATCTCGAAAAAACACCATTTCGCTCTCTCAGCAGACTGTTTCAACTTTACAAATTTATTGAATAAAGAGAATGGAATTAGCTATAATCACGGTAACGTAAATCTAACTTCAATGGTTGGCTTTGATCAAACAACTAAAAATTATACCTACAACGTAGAAACTGGTGCAGGAAGAAAATTATCAACCGCTGGTGGAACTCCTTGGAGAATTCAGTTAGGTTTGAGATATTCATTTTAGTAAAATCTATTTATTTGCTTAAAAAGGACGGTGCCGCTCAAAGTGGTGCCGTCTTTAATGTTAAAAACCCATAACGACAAACCCAATTTGTCGTATATTTGATTCATAAATCGAGGTATCAAAAACGAAAATTATCCAAACTAATGAAAAACCTAATCTTATCAATATCCATGTTTTTAGTCTGTCTTGCTTGTAATCAAAAACAAGCGAGCAATCAAGGCAATGGAGACAAGGCATTGCTCGAAAGTCTAACTGCCAAGCGAGTAACACTTCCAAATGGTTGGGCATTAACGCCCGTGGGCACAAGCCTAAATCTCAATGATTTACCGTTGAATCTTATCGTTTCGCCTTCACAAAAATTATTAGCAGTTACCAACAACGGCCAAAGCACGCAAAGTATTATGTTGATTGATGCGGTTTCGGAGAAAGTTTTAGACGAAATTTCTATCAAAAAATCGTGGCTTGGTTTAGCTTTTAGCGAAGACGAAAAATATATTTATGCTTCGGGTGGAAATGATAATGTAGTGGTAATTTATAAAATTGAAAACCAAAAATTGGTGCAAGATGGTGAGATTAAATTGGGCGACGTGAAAGCCAAAATTTCACCCGCTGGTTTGTGCGTAGATTCTCAGAATAATCGTCTGTACGTAACCGCAAAAGATTCAAAGTCACTCTTTATTTGCGACTTAAATGCACGTAAAGTAATCAAGGAAGAAAAACTAAATGCTGAACCATATACTTGCATGATTGCCCCACAAAGCAAGGAATTATACATTACACTTTGGGGAGGCTCAAAAGTAATTGTTTACGATATTTTGAAGGAAAAAATGGCCGCTGAAATTCCTACAAATAGTCATCCAAATGATATGGTTTTCACGAAAGATGGTAAGTATTTGTTCGTACCCAATGGCAATGACAATACCGTTTCTGTTATCGAAACTGCTTCTCATTCGTTAATTGAGCACATTTCAGCTTCGTTGTATCCAAATGCTCCAATTGGCTCAACGCCTAATGGCGTGGCACTTTCACCCGATGAGAAAACCATTTATATTGCTAATGCCGACAATAATTGTTTGGCAGTTTTTGATATTTCTCAGAAAGGTAAAAGCATTTCAAAAGGTTTTATTCCAACGGGTTGGTATCCTACTTCGGTGAAGACGATTGGTAATAAGATTTACGTAACTAATGGTAAAGGATTTACCTCAAAACCCAATCCAAAAGGGCCTAATCCATTGGCAAAAAAGAAACCACAAGAAGTAGGTGCAAATCCAGAAGCCAACAAAGAAGTCGTAGAATATATTGGGGGATTGTTGAAAGGAACCTTATCAATTATTAACACCCCTGATGAAAAAACATTGGCCACTTATTCCGAGGTTGTTTTTCAAAACACACCTTATTCCAAGCAAAAAGAAAGTGTGGCAATGGGCGAAACTGATAATCCAATTCCGATGAAAGTAGGTGGGAAGTCGCCCATCAAATATGTATTTTATATTATTAAAGAAAATCGCACGTACGACCAAGTTTTGGGCGATATGAAAGAAGGAAATGGGGATGTTGAATTGTGTATTTTTCCCGAAAATTTAACACCAAATCAACATAAATTAGCCCGTGAATTTGTGTTATTGGATAATTTTTACGTGGATGCGGAGGTTTCTGCCGATGGACATAACTGGTCGACGGCAGCGTACGCCAATGATTATGTAGAAAAAAATTGGGTAACGAGTTACGGAGGCCGAGGCGGTTCTTATGATTATGAAGGACAGCGAGAAATTGCCTATCCAAAAAATGGTTTCATCTGGGATTTTTGTAAAAGAGCCAAAATTCCATTCCGAACTTATGGAGAATTTGCCGATACACCCAAAGGAAATTATGCGGGTGTTCAAGGCAATGTATGCGCAAAATACACGGGTTGGAACATGAATTTTAAGGATTCTGACCGTGAACAACAGTGGGAAACAGACTTCGATTCTTTGTTGGCTATTAATGCCGTTCCAAGATTTAATAGTCTCAGAATGGGCAACGACCATACTTCTGGTTCACGAAAAGGAGCTTTTAGCGTTGAAGCTGCCATTGCCGATAATGATTTGGCGGTTGGAAGATTTATTGAACATCTTTCAAAATCAAAAATCTGGAAAGAGTCGGCCGTATTTATTTTGGAAGATGATGCCCAAAATGGCTCCGACCACGTGGATGCTCACCGTTCGCCTGCGTATGTAATAAGTGCCTACACAAAGCGGAAATCGGTTAATCACGAAATGTATTCAACCTCTGGGATTTTGAGAACCATGGAGTTAATTTTGGGCTTACCACCCATGAGTCAATACGATGCGGCGGCAACCCCATTATTCAAATGTTTTTCAAAAAATGTAGATGTAAAACCTTTTCAATCCGTTCCTGCCAATGTGAATATCAATGAAAGAAATGTGGCACTAAATACGGGAAAACGCAGAAATAACTTTGATTTTAGTCACGAAGATGCTGCTCCAGATGCTGCTTTCAATGAAGATATTTGGAAAGTAATGAGAGGAGAAAAAAGCAAAATGCCCGCCCCTAAAAGAAGTGCTTTCGTGAAAATTGCTCCGAAAAATGAGGAAGATGAAGATTGAAAGAAAAGGTAATGTCGTTTAGTTAAGCCGTTTATCTTCCCGAAAGTTTTAAACTTTCGGGAAGTTTATCCGTATAAATTCCTTAACTAAATGTAAACGACATGATTTTAAACTCACTCACCTAAAAATGCTCATATCCAGGGGCCGTAATATTCACTAAATTTCCAGATTTCATCATCATTTTTGCCTCGATAACTTCGTTGGTCATGTAGCCAATGATGCTCACATCGTTCACATTTTTGATTTTTTCGTAATCTTCTTGTTTCACCGTGAAGAGTAATTCATAGTCCTCACCACCGTTCAAGGCCGCCGTCATTGGACTTAATTTTAGTTCAGTAGCCGTCAAATAAGTTTGATCGTCAATTGGAATTTTATCTTCAAATATAACTGCCCCAACGCCCGAATTCTTTGAAATATGTAATAATTCAGAAGCTAATCCGTCCGATACATCAATCATGGAAGTTGGCACAACGCCCAAATCACGAAGTTCATAAATTACGTCCATTCTCGCCCGTGGTTTCAACTGGCGTTCAATAACATAATCCTTGTCTTTATCAATTTCAGGCTGCATATCAGGGTTGGCGAGGAAAACTTGTTTCTCTCTTTCTAATAGCTGTAAGCCCATTAAAGCCGCTCCCAAATCGCCTGAAACGCATATAATATCGTTTACTTTTGCGGTATTTCTGTACACAATATTCTGTTTTTCAGCCAAGCCCAAAGCCGTAATTGAAATCACCAAACCCGACCGTGAAGCAGAAGTATCACCGCCCACTAAATCAACTTTATATTCATCACAAGCAATTTTAATTCCTTCGTACAATTCTGTAATGGCCTCCACCGAAATACGATTACTCAAACCAATGCTTACGGTAATTTGCTTTGGAATGGCATTCATCGCTGCGATGTCAGAAATATTAACGGCAACGGCTTTATAACCCAATAATTTCAACGGAGAATAAGATAAATCGAAATGAATTCCTTCAATCAATAAATCCGTTGAAACCACCAATTCTTTACCCGCCGTATCAATCACAGCGGCATCATCGCCAATTCCTTTGAGCGTTTCTATGTTGTTGATTGGAAATTTTGAGCTGATTAAATTTATCAAACCAAATTCACCAATCGTGCTAAGTTCTGTTCTTTGTTCCATGATGCAAAGGTAATAAGTTTAGGGTTTAGGTGTTAGGGGTAAGGAGTTAGATTCGGGCTTTTAATTATAGAATGTCTAAATCCATAAAATCTAAACACAAAAAAGCCATTCCTTTCAGAACGGCTTTCAAAATTTATTTGTATTTGGTTTATGGATTCACTAATTGTAAATTCACGATTTTACTACCAGCTTTCAAATCGGGCGAAGCCGTTTCAAGCGTAACAGTAGTGGCGGTAATCGTTGAAGTAATATTATAAACAATCGTTCCCGCAGGATTAGAACCCGTTGGAGTTGCTCCTGAACTATTCTTCAAGTTTGATAACGTTAAAGTTTTATTGTCCGAAGATAATGCCCACGTACCCGTAAAGGTAGTACCATCAACAGCGCTTAAAGTGGCAGCACTGGCAGTAGCAAGTCCAAGACGATAGCCGCTATAACCTGGGACAGTATTGGTAGTTCCTCCTTTTTGATATACCTGTGTGCCAGCTTCTTTTGCAATGCTCACAGTCCAAGTTTTTGTCAAGTTTTCTGTTGCAGTTGGTTCGGGTGTAGCTGTTTTGCCACAACTGATTGCTACTAACATAAAAGCAAATAATATAGGCAAATAAAGAAATGATTTTCTCATAATGATTATTAGATTTTTATTTAAAAGATAAAAATGATAAAATAATTTGTAATCAGCAAATGAATTTGAAGATTTGAAGATTTTGAAAATTTGAAAATTAAAGTAACTAATTGATAATTAAACGTTTATAAAGATATATTTATTTTGAAAGAATATACAAAATCTCAATTAGCCCTTCGCAATGGTCAAGACCGTGACGAAATTTGGGTGGCATTTCGTGGACAAATATACGATGTAACTAATTCTCGTCTATGGAGAAATGGCAAACATTATGAACATTGGGCGGGTCAAGACCTTACCGATGAACTTCCCGATGCACCACACACTGAAACCGTTTTTGACAAATTTGAAGTAATTGGAAAACTGATTTGAGTCGTTAAGACTTTCAGAAAAAATAATGGTTTATTTTGTTACTTTAAAGACCGAATAAACCATATAAAAGGTTGCATTACTTGGTAATACTAATTTTAATAATTGAAAATAACAAACATGATTTTAATCGCAGAAAGTGGCTCAACAAAAACCGATTGGCGAATGATTGCCGAGGATGGACAGGTTTCTCAGTGCAAAACAATTGGGCTGAATCCATATTACCAAGACCTTGATTCTATTACCGCAGAATTAACCGAAAACTTGCTTCCAAACGTAAAAGGAAAAGTTTCGGAGGTTTTCTATTATGGAACGGGTGTAACCAATGAGGAGAAATCCGAGATAATTCGTCAAGCAATTTTAACTATTTTCCCATCTGCGCAAAAAGTAGAGGTTCACTCGGATATACTTGCGGCGGCTCATGCTTTGTGTGGACACGAAGCGGGCATTGCGTGCATTTTAGGAACTGGGTCGAATTCATGTTTTTATGATGGCGAAAAAATAGCATTTCAAGTGCCACCTTTAGGTTTTTGGTTGGGCGATGAAGGTTCGGGAGGGTATTTAGGAAAACAGTTGATTTTGAGTTATTTGCATAAAGAATTTCCCGATGAATTGCGAGCGAAATTTGAAAAAAAATATGGCGTAATTGACCGTTTAGAAATTATCGAAAATGGGTATCAAAAGCCTTTCCCCAACCGTTATTTTGCTTCATTTTCAAAGTTTCTTTTTAATAATCGTCAAAACCCATTCGTTCATCATTTGATAAGTGATGCTTTTGGCTTGTTTTTTGAAAAATATCTCTTGAAATATCCTGATGTTAAGCAGTATAAAATTCATTTTACGGGTTCGGTAGCGTTTTATTATTCCGATATTTTAAGAAGAGTAGCTACCGATAAAGGCTGTACCGTTGGTGTAATTATGGAGAGTCCGATTGCAGGTTTGACCTTGTTTCATAAATCAAAATAAATGTATCTTTGAAGAAATAATTTTACCGCAAAAATTACCTTATGAAACGAGACGATGCCTTATGGAAAGCATTAATTGAAGACCTTGCAGATGATTTTCTAAAATTCTTTTTCCCAAATGCCGAAGAAATTTTAGATTTCAATCGGAAAATCTCTTTTTTGGATAAGGAATTAGAACAACTTTTTCCGAATACACAGGATGAATTTAGTCCTAAATACGTTGATAAATTGTTGAAGGTTTACACTAAATTTGGAAAAGAAGAATGGATTTTGGTTCATATTGAAGTGCAAGGTAGTACTGATAAACAATTTGAGCGGCGTATGCTTACGTATTACTATCGAATTTTGGATAAATACGATAGAGATATTGCAAGTTTAGCCATCTTGACGGATAAAAGTAAAACCTTTCGCCCGAGTAAATATGAGCGAGAGTTTTTAGATACTTCTTTAAATTTCAGATTTAAGACCTACAAAGTTTTGGATGCTGATATAAAAGAGTTGGAAGAGCGTAATAATCCCTTTGCATCTGTGATTTTGGTTGTGCAAACTGCTTTAAAAAAGGGAGCAATTTCAGATGAATCATTATTTGATTTGAAGATTGAGTTAGTAAAAAAACTGCTAAAAAAGAACTATTCAAAACCTAAAATAGATGCTTTATTACGCTTTTTGAAGCTATATATTCGTTTTGAAAGTAAAGAATTAATCATTAAATTTGATGATGAATTAGATAACATTACAAACCGACCAAATACTATGGGCTTAAAAGAATTTGTATTAGACCGTGAAAGACGGATGGCACGGAAAGAAGGAAGAGAAGAAGGAAGAGAAGAAGGAAGAGAAGAAGAAAGAGAAGAAAAAAACTCAATTTTTACACAAAATCTTATTATACAAACAGAATTTTCAGATGAAAAAATCGCTTTGTTAGCTGGTGTAGAAGTGGATTATGTTAAAAAAGTAAGAACTTCGTTATCATAAAAAAATACCGTTTGACAATTATCAGACGGTATTTTTATTTGTCATTGAAAATATAAAATATATGCTTACATACGATAGAAACATAGGAACCAAACAGAAGGCTCTTCGCATCAATCTTGACCGCTTAATTTATGGCTCTTTTGCTGAAATTGGGGCTGGGCAGGATGTAGCAGCAAATTTTTTTAAGGCAGGCGGAGCATCGGGAACTATTGCTAAAACAATTTCAGCTTACGATATGGCATTTTCGGATGCGATTTACGGGGAAGAACAATCGGGTAGATATGTGGTGGAGGCTCGATTGAATAAAATGCTCAATCGTGAGTATAAATTATTGAACGTTCGCCTTACAGAAATGGCTTCTGAGCGTACATTTTTTGCCTTTGCCGATACAGTTTCTGCCTTAAATTATCAGAAAACCAACGATCCTCATGGCTGGATTGGCCTGCGTTTTCAACTTGAACCTAACGGCGAGCCTAACGATGTCGTTATTCACGTGCGGATGAAGGATAATGATAATGTGCTTCAACAACAGGCTTTAGGTATCATTGGAGTCAATTTGATGTTTGGCTGTTTTTATTATTACGAAAAACCCGAAATTCTGTTGCAATCGCTGATGGACGACCTTTCATCCGACCGTATTGAGATTGATATGATTCGGTTTAATGGCAAAGATTTCGATAATGTTGATGACCGTGTCATGTCTTTGCATTTAGTGAAAAATGGCTTTACCAATGCCGCACTTTTTGGTCCTGATGGCAACGTAATGCAACCGTCAGAAGCATTTTACAAAAAACACATCGTGGCAGTGCGTGGACGTTTCAGACCCGTGACAAATGTTTCATTGGATATGATTAAAAAAGGCTTGAAACAGTTTGAAAATGAAATAGATGTTGATGACGACAAAGTTGTACTTTTAGCAGAATTAACGCTTAAAAACTTACAAGCAGGTAATGAACAAATCAATGAAAAAGATTTCCTTGACCGGGTTGATATTCTTTGTTCGTTGGGGCAAACCGTGCTAATTTCTAATTTCCATGAATATTATCGCTTAGTTCAATATTTGGCAGATTTTACAAAATTGCGAATGGGCTTAATTTTGGGAATGCCCAATTTGGAATACATTTTTGAAGAAAAACACTATACAAATATATCAGGAGGCATTTTAGCAGCATTTTCAACGCTTTTTGCGCCTAAAATCAAACTCTATTTGCACCCAACGATGGATGATAACGGAGATATGGTTACAACGAATGAATTTATTCCTCCGACCCATTTGAAAGGACTTTTTCAGTATTTACAAGACAATGATAAGGTTACGGATATTCAGAATTATGATAAAAAATTATTGAGTATTAAAACGGATGATGTCTTAGCGCAGATTCAATCGGGTGAAACGGGATGGGAAGAATTTGTGCCACCCGTAGTAGTGAAGTTGGTAAAAGAAAAATGCTTGTTTGGTTATCCTTGCGAGATTGAAATATAAATTCAGAAAAAATCCCTCAAATTTTTACAAATTGAGGGATTTTAAATTTTATTTATTCCCTAAAATTTATCTACAACATTGCAACAAAATTATCGAATAAATAACGTGAATCATGCGGGCCAGGAGAAGCCTCTGGATGATGTTGTACCGAGAAAGCGGGTTTATCCGTTCTGCGTAAACCTTCAACCGTTTTGTCGTTCAAATTAATGTGCGTAAGTTCCACATTATCAGCTGCTTCCAGTTCTTTCATCTCAACGGCAAAACCATGATTTTGAGAAGTAATTTCTGAAAGTCCAGTGATTAAGTTTTTCACAGGATGATTCAAGCCACGGTGCCCATTCTTCATTTTATACGTCGAAAGTCCTGAAGCTTGCGCCAATATTTGATGTCCTAAACAAATCCCAAATGTTGGATTGTTACCCTCCACAATTTGTTTTACCGTTTCCACTGCATAAGGCATTACGGCTGGGTCGCCAGGGCCATTTGAAACAAAATAACCATCGGGATTCCACGCTTTCATTTCTTCGAAAGATGTTTTAGCAGGAAATACTTTTAAATAACAATTTCTATCAGTTAAATTACTCAAAATACTTTTCTTTACACCCAAATCCAATACCGCAACTTTGTGTTCAGCATCGGGTTCGCCCAAGAAATAACTCTCTTGCGTACATACCTGCGAAGACAATTCTAATCCTTCCATTGGCGGAATTTTAGCCAATTCTTTTTTCAATTCCTCTACATCTAAAATTTCCGAAGAAATGATGCAATTCATCACTCCTGCTTCACGGATATGACGCACAATTTGGCGAGTATCCACGCCCGAAATGCCCACAATTCCAGCTTTTTCAAAGTAATTTTGAAGTGAATCATCGGCCGTTTTGCGTGAATGAATCGGTGAAAATTCATTACAAACCATGCCCGAAATCTTCACAGACGAAGATTCTGCTTCCAAATTTTCAACAATTCCGTAATTCCCAATGTGTGAAGTGGTATTGATAACCACTTGTCCAAAATAAGAAGGGTCAGTATAAATCTCCTGATAGCCCGTCATGCCCGTATTGAAACAAATTTCTCCACCATTCGTCCCGATTTTTCCGAGCGCATTTCCCTTAAAAAATGTACCGTCTTCCAACAACAAAATGGCTGGTTGGCTTTGTGTTACTTTCATTATATCCTTGCTTTTTTTATTACTTGGTTCGATTTAATTACAAAAAAGGAGGTCAATAAACTTGACCTCCTAAAATATCATTAAAACCACAAAATGCCTTTCATTGAAGGTAAATCTTCGGCAATTTTCCAGTTTTTGTTCATTAAGTTTTTGAAATTTTTAATTCTTCTGCAAAGATAACGCATAAATGATTTTTGGACAAATTATTTTTGTTATCAATCTTTTGATTGTATCATCGTGTAAATCGTGCAATCATTTTCTTTAGTTAATGCATCCTCAAATTGTTTATAATATTCAGCTACTTTTTTTGCTATGTACATTTTTTTAATAAGTGACCCAATGTCGTAATTAGCTCCTTTAATCACTGGATCCATCAAAAACGAGTACAAGTTAGTACCATCTTTTTCTTCTTTTTCGGGATGCAAGATGCGTGTTTGATGAAGAACCTTTGGATCTATGTTGTTTTGTGTGGGTAGAATATTTTGTTAAATTTTATCTAAAATGTTACTTTAATTTTCTGGACTGATGTACAGGAAATTTTAAATAATGCGTTAAAACACGCTGGAGCTAAGGTTAATAAAGTTGTCTTGGATTATGTGCCCAATAGTTTTACCCTACAAATATCCGATAACAGCAAAGGTTTTGACTATTCATTGGTCATAAAAATAAATTGAGTCAATCTGGTTCTGGATTAAGAAATATTCAACGCAGAGGAACTTTGATTGATTTTGAATGTCAGATTGACTCAGAAATTACTAAAGGGAAATACTATGTTTTGAAGACAAATAGTACTTAGCCCTCTAATTACTCCCCTTCACCACAACCCGCTGATAACGAGTCAATTGTGGACTTCCCCCGTCCTTTACTTCTAAGATTAGATGTATGGTTTCCCCCTTTTTAATATCGCTCGGCATTTTAAATGAAGCATTATTATTATCTGCATTTTGAATGGAAACTTTACCGCTGTGCGTGTCCACTTCGTCATATTGCCACCAATGATATTTCAAACTATTACCATCGGGGTCAGTTGCCGTTCCGCTCAATTTTACGGTACTATTTGGTTTTGCCGATAAATTTGAGGGAATATTTAATTTTATATTTGGCTCGTGATTGGCATCTTTGAAACCCTTTACGCACCAATCTGCCCGAGCGGCAAAATCGTTTTGAAGTGCTTCCAACCAACGAGTTTGAGGATATGCCAAGTCTAATTTATGGGTAAATGGATTAAAATCAGCAATTTCTTCACCGTCTTCCCAACGATTTGGGTTAGTTTTGGATTGACTCAAACGCCCGCCCCAACCACCAAATTGTGGATTTTCAAGATTACCTAAACCCACATTAATCAAGTGCAGAAATGCAGGAGAATCACCTTCTGAAATAAAATCATACTGCCCGAAACTGCCCCATTGAGCATTTTTTAATTTGGTAATATCACCGTGAATATTCTCATCATCTCCCGCCTGTTTTTTCCCATCACCATAGCTATAATACATTTTTGTCAAAGCTCCATGATTATTAATAATATGTTCGCCCATAAATTTGCCTTCCAAAAATGGGTGTAATTGTGTTGGTACTTGTTTTTGCCAGGGATAAGCCAAACAAGCAAATTGATGCGAATTATAGTAAACTTTAATATCTTTCCAATTAACAGCCACGTACTTTTTATAGGTTGCATCTTGGTCAAGAATGGCATAAATAATGGCTTTTCTGCACACTTTTTTATAGACTTCTTGCCAATTTTTAGTGTCTTTATATTGGTCTTCAATTGATTTCAATGCTCTTGCAATGGTGTTTGTACCACCCCAAACTTGTAAATAAAGAGGTGTCATGTTATCGTCAAGGAGTTTATCTTTGATAAGATTTGAGCCTTCGGTATCGTAATCCATTTCTCCTTCAAAATCAATATTGCCCACTTTTACTAAACTTTTTAAGGATGAAGCCGTTGGAAAACCCTTTGCATTTTTACTGAGATTGGAATAGACTTTTGCATAAGCATCAATCAACTCTTGCATCCAAGTTACGCCGGCCCAACGTAAATCAGTTTTTTCGCCGTACATTTTCTTAGTCATTTCCATCTCAGAAATCATCTTTGTTCCTTTTCCATCGCCTTTATAATGCCACATCGAACTGCTATAAATTAATCCTTCAATGTGGTATTCATTCGCATACAACAACATTCTGATAAAAGAATCTACATCGTCAATTTCACCATCGGTCGTCACGATTGTTCTTGGTTTTTCAAGGTTATTTTGAGCTTTTATTTCGCTGGAACTTGTAGTCAACAGCCATAACAGCACTAAGAATAAGGCTTTTTTCATTATTTGTTTTTGGATTATGGCATTGTAATGCGTAACTCAATTGCAATGCCTTCAAATGTATATCAAATTATTACTAAAACAAAAAACCTTGCTCAGAAACTAAGCAAGGTTTATGTAATCAAGCATTTATATAATATTTTTATTCAGTCAATAAAGTAGCCCGAATTACTTTTTTATCTAATTTTCCAACGGATGTTTTGGGAATCGCAGAAGCAAATTCTACTGAGCTTGGAATGGTCCAAGCAGTGATGGTATTGTCATCTACATAACGTTGCATAAAGGTTTTTAGATCTTCTTTCGTCATGTTTTTCCCTTCCCTCAAAACAATCATTGCGTGTGGACGTTCACCCCATTTTGCGTCTGGAATGCCCACAATGGCCACTTCTTGGACGGCTTCGTGTTGTCCAATCATATTTTCTAAATCAATAGAACTTACCCATTCGCCCCCCGTTTTGATAACGTCTTTAATTCGATCGGTTATTTTTAATGAATTATTTGAATTCATCGTAGCTACATCACCGGTGTGCAACCAGCCATCATGCCATAAATCTTCTGATTTATCGGGTTCGTTAAAATAACCTTGCGTTAACCAAGGCGTTCGTGCGGTAACTTCACCAATGGTTTCACCGTCTTTTGGCGCAGTATTTCCTTCGTCATCTATAAGCCTCAAATCCACAAACATTGCGGGCGTTCCCGAACGAGTACGAGCTTCTACTTGAAAATCAATATCAGGGTTTTGTTTGTCTTTCGGACTGACATAAACTGTTGAAAGAATGGGACAAGTTTCGGACATTCCGTAACCCGTAATCACATCCACACCCCGTTTAATCGCTGCTTTTGCCAGTACTTTTGGTAAGGCAGAACCACCAATGACTACTTTCCATTTAGAAAGGTCAATATTTTGGGTGGCAGGATGCGAAACAAACATCTGTAGAATGGTTGGAACGCAATGAGAAAATGTCGCTTTTTCTTTGACAAAACACTTTAAAACCGTTTCTGGGTCAAATTTTCCGATATAAACTTGTTTGGTATTACACAAGGTTGCCACGTAAGGGAATCCCCATGCGTGGACGTGAAACATGGGCGTAAGTGGCATATAAACATCCGAATTATTGAACCGACAAGCACCATCAATCGCACTAAATGTAAGTCCAACGGACAAGGTATGCAAAACCAATTGACGATGCGTAAAATAAACACCTTTAGGGTTTCCTGTTGTACCTGTCGTATAGAATGTTGTTGCCACCGCATCTTCGTCAAAATCTTCAAAATCGTAAACATCAGATTCTTTACTCAATAACTCTTCATATTCACCCACAATTGGTAAAGAAATGTCTTTTGAATATTCTCCACCATCTGCGCAGACGATAATACTTTTTACCGTTTTCATTTCCTTCGATAAGGATTCTAATAAAGGCAAAAAGTCTGAATGGCAGATAATTACAACATCTTTAGCATGATTGATTGTGTAAAGAATTTGTAAGGCAGATAAACGCCAATTGATGGTATGAAGAACATTTCCCGTCATTGGAATTCCGAAAAAACACTCTAAATAACGATGCGAATCGTAGTCTAAAACCGCAATGGTTTCGCCACCATCAAGCCCTAATTTTTTAAAAACATTAGCTTGTTTTCTTACCCGCCGATTTAGCTCAAAATAGTTGTATCTTACTTGGTCTTTATAAACTATTTCGTTTTCAGGTTCAATCATAGTAGAATAAGCCAAAATACTTTTGATGAGTAGTGGAAATTTAAAGGCTCTACTGGCTGAGGGTAATCTTCTGACCTTCATAGAATTATCATAAAATATGTAAAATGATTAATGTTTTTCAAAGATAATAAAACATACGTAGAAAGTGTAGAAAGAGACTTTATTTTTCGATGTAGTGAATTTTTCCTAAAAAAAGTATATTTTTGATAAACAGAAACAACCTTTTAATCCCCAAAACCGTCTCTAACTAAATAACCCAACGCTGTTATTAGGAGGGAAAACTTAATTCTCAACATATCAAGCAGTTATAATTTTAGATAATGTTTGTGGATAAACCTTAGATTTTTAAAATGAACTGACCGTTTAAAAAGTTTGAATATTTTTCTATGGTTTATACCCGTTCTTAGCTTAAATTTACCAATATTTTAAATTAAATCTGAAATTTAGACAAACAGTACTTTTATTTAATTAATTTATTTTCTGAATTACTAACATATTATACTGGTTTTAATCTTAACCTACAATTCTTATCCAAATATTATTAATTATGAGCAACCTTACTAATAAGACCTTGTTAGCCCTCCTTTTTGTGGCAATGTCTGTTATCTCTTGGGCAAATAAGTCGCCAAACGACAAAGAAAATCCCTCCGCTAAAAAGACCACTAAAGTAGCAATTCCACCAGCATCTCCAGGCGTTACCTATTTGGGAGTAGATAGATGCGGTTATCAATCAGCAGGAGATGCCAGAAGCTCTGTTATCTTACAATCGCAAGGTTGCGGAAATGGCTTTATTCAGTGGTATAATGCTGGCGACAAGAGTAATCTTGGCAGAAATAATGTCGGGAACAAAAAATATTTAGACGTACTTTTTGACATTTCTGTTTACGCTACTTGTACGGAATTTGGCGAAGAAAGTGCTCCTTCTCAAACGCTGTTTATCAAATATTTGTCAGCTCCAAGTTTCCAACCTGTTATTACACAGGACAAAAAAGTGGTTTGTGACGGTGAATTAATTACTTTACAATCAAGTCTTACCGACCCGAAATTTATTTATCGTTGGGAAAGAGGTATTGTTCAAACTCCTACTCTTGGGAGTTTAATTGATAATACCACTATTGGGCAAGGTTCGCCAACATTGAAAGCAAAAATTTCTGGATATTATTACTTATCAGTAATTTCTCCAGACTGTCCACAAATACCTGTATATGCAAAAGGGCAAGTTTATGCAGAATTTTATTCAGTACAAAAACCAAAAGTAATTGCCAGTGATACTGTTTTCTGTGAAGATAAAACGGTTTCATTAAAAGCGGATAGTTCTCAATTTGTAACCAGCTACTCATGGTACGTTAATGGTACAAAGCAAGATAGTTTGGGTGCAAAAAGTTTCATTAAAGCATTCAACAAAACCGCAAAAATTCAAGTCCAAACGATGGAAAGCCGATTGGGTTGTAAATCACCTTTGTCGGATGTAGTTTCATTAAGAACATTAAGAGTTCCTGCAAAACCAGTAATTACGCCTTCTAAAAAAGGAGCGGCAATTTGTCAAGGAGATACTTTGAGTTTAACTTCCTCATTAGGTTTCAAGTATAAATGGAGCAACGGAGCCATAACGCCAAGCATCAAAAATATTAGTACGGTTGGAAAATATACCGTTCAAGTAATTGATACGAGTGGTTGTATATCAAAAGCATCTGATACCACAACGATTACCGTTTTCAATTTACCCACAAAACCTGTTATTTCAGCCAGTGGGCCTTTGGCATTTTGTAGCGGTGGTAATGTAACGTTAACTTCAACACCAAATACTGCTTATATTTGGAGTAACGCTGCGATTACTCGTGCCATTACCATCAGTGCTTCGGGAGATTTTACGGTTGCTGTTAGAGATGCAAATTTATGTCTTTCACCAACTTCTGATCCTGTGAAAGTTACGGTTTATGCACTTCCTGCAAAACCAGCGATTACGGCAGGTGGACCACTTTCTTTCTGTGCTGATCAAAGTGTTATTTTGACAGCCTCTAATTTAGCAAATGGCGAAGTAACTCGTTACCGTTGGAATACCACAGATTCAACGAAATCTTTGACCGTTAAGACTTCGGCAACCTTCACCGTTCGTGTACTTGACCCACGGAATTGTTTGTCGCCAGCATCCGACCCAATTACGACCATCGCCTTACCATTACCGATTGCACCAACTGTTGCGGCTGATGGCCCTTTAGCTTTCTGTTCAAGAAGTAATGATGATTATACAAAACCAAACACCGTTAATTTAGTAGCAACTATTTCATCAACAAGTACAAACGTTATCACTTGGAGTACGGGCTTTGTTGGAAAAACCTTACCATTGACAGCAATTGGTGCCGATGGTAAATTTGTTGATATTTCACGTGACTATACTGCTACTGTGAAGGATGCAGTTACGGGTTGTGTTTCGCCAAAATCAATTCCATTAACAATTGTTGTAAAAGATAATCCAGACGTATCAGCCTCAAGTATTGCCAAAGATGGTACATTTACCTTGAAAGCCGTAAACTTCCCTGATGGAACAGATTATGAATGGAGATTTGGAACAGAAGTTTTGACCTTTAAAGAAGCAGTTATTAAAGCCAATCGTTATGGAGATTATACAGCACGCAGAAAAACAGTATTTACAGTGCCATCTCCAACGAACACTTTGTCTTGTTTCTCTAATTTTGTAAAACTATTTACTTTTAAAGAAGACCCAGATTTTAAAGGACTTTCTATTTATCCTAATCCAAGCAACGGTTTATTGACCATTGAAACGTTAGCGGATTATGACAATGCGGAGATTATCATTTATGACCTTTTGGGGAGATTAATTTATACAGGAAGCGTTCCATCAGTAAAAGGAAAATTAATTCTGGATTTAAGAAATCAAACGGAAGGTGAATATATGTTACGTTTCAAAGCTAATGGTTTTGATCTGACAAAACGTATTATTATTGATAGATAGATTTAGATTTATAATTTTAAAAAAGCCTTCTCAATTCACATGGGAAGGCTTTTTTCGTTATCTTCGTATCTAAAAAGAGCCTTAGCTCGAAGCAATTAGTTTCATAAATAACCAATAAATTTCTTAAAATGAAAAAAATATCCTTCATTCTCATCCTTGTATTTATTTCCTCTCAAATCAATGCCCAATGGATTAAACAGGCGGCTAATACCGAAGCAAGTTTTCGTGCTGTTTGTGCTATTTCAAATGAAATTGTCTGGATCGGTGGCTCAAAAGGAACGTTTATCAAAACAATAAATGGGGGTAAAACTTGGGAAACTAATCAAGTAAAAGGAGCGGAAATCTTAGATTTTAGAGATGTTCATGCTTTCGATTCACAAACGGCTATCTTGATGAGTGCAGGTGAGGCAGAAAAAGGAAACGCCAAATTTTACAGAACAACCAACGGTGGAAAATCGTGGGAAATTGTCTATCAAACTACTCAGAAAGGTATATTCTTTGATGGAATAGACTTCTGGGACAAGCAAAATGGCATAGCATTTAGCGACCCGATTGATGGTAAATTCTTTATCATCAAAACAAAAGATGGTGGTAAAACTTGGCTACCAGTTAATCCTGCAAATATTCCTTCAATGCAAGAAAATGAAGCTGCTTTTGCTGCCAGCGGAACGAGTCTTGTCACAAGTGGGCGTAAGAATGCTTATATATGCACGGGCGGAGGCGAGTTTGCCCAAATCTATAAAACTGAAAATCAAGGCGAAATTTGGTCGGTTGTGAAAACCAATATGCCCGCAGGAAAAACGAATGGTTTATTTGGGTTAAGGTTTTGGAACGACCGTAATGGAATCGCAGTAGGAGGTGATTATCAAGAAGTTACGAAGCCAATTCCTAATGTTTTGCTGACTTCTGATGGTGGAAAAACTTGGCAAGATACTCCGCAAACAACTCCTGTTGGGTTGAAAGAAGGTGTTTCGATTTACCAAAAAAAAATCTTGATTGCGGTTGGCCCGTCGGGGACTTGCTATTCAAAAGATTTTGGAAAATCTTGGATAATGATTGATAAAACGCCATTTCATGCCATTAGTATTTCGGGAAATGGAATTTGGGCAGTAGGGGGAAGGGGAAGTATTTATAGGCTGAATGATAAAATTTTAGAATAATACTTGCCATACAATAAGGAAACAGAACTGCCCAATGTTACCGAATGCGATGTCAAGTAATTCTTCTCAAATCAACGGTATGCAAGTCCAATGAAGTGGGTGAATTACTGGTATGACTTACGTTAGTGTCAATACTGAGGTTAAAAGATACAACGACTTTGGCATTGAAGGTTTAATTAATAAACCTGGTCAAGGACTTAAGCCAATTCTTAATCGCAGTGGCTCCTATCTTAGATTTGTGTGTTAAATTTTTCCAAGAATTTGTAACTTGGAAAATCTCTCAAAATGAGAGAAAACCAGAACCAGCCTTACCTTCAGCGGCTGATATTTACATCAAAAATAGGCTAATATTTGGCTTGAATAAGCAACCCAAATAAAGGCGAGTATGGGTATTTCTATAAAATAGATTCACAAAAAACGGACTTTACGCTTATAAAAATCGTGAATATTTCAAATTGTGGACCCCTAAACACCCTGTTATTATTCAAATAGACCGTTCAACGGCTCTTACAGAGCAATTCGTTAAAAGTATTATAGTTTTAAGAACACACCTGTTCGATGTCATTGCCACCGAAGGTCTAATTACAACAAATGAATTTAAGGACATTACTGACCCTAAAAAGTAGGTTCGTTACAGTGGATTCGTTCCCTTTGAACATTCATCAGGTAAATACAAAGGCAAATCAAAGGTCAGCAATAAACAAAATAAAAAAGTGAAGGCGTAGTTCCATAACGGAGCGATATCTGACATCCAACACTGTAAACCAATTAAGGAATACTACCAACGAAAAGTCAGCGAAGGTAAAATGAAATCCTCGTATTTAACAATGATTGAAACAAGTTGCTGTATGGGAATAAAAATATAGCAAATCCGTTAATATTAGCACTTTAAAACTTTTTTAAAAGCCTTGACGGACGATATAAAAGAATAAAAATATAGGCCTGACCCAGGTTTAGATATTCTTAAAATTGAATTAATTGCCAAGTTAGAGCAACTTTCCAGTCAAGGATCCATTAATTTCTCCTTCTGTAATGAAAGCCATATATGTAGTGAAGATTATATTCAATTTCTCAATGAAGATATTTGCATACCCCTTGAAAAGGGTTGTAAAACCACTATTTGGTTGGGTACTTATCAGTCGATATAATCAACATTACTGGGCTACAACAGAGTAAAATATTAATGCAAGATTTATATTTGAACAATTAGAAAAATTATCATTTCAAATACAAACCTTTACCATACTTGATAACGATGGTATTCATAAGGTTAAAATCATTTAATAGCAATTGAAATTTTGGGCAAGAAGAGGACTATTGATTATTTATAAAATCAAAGTTCAATTCTCTTCTCAAACACATCTTTCAATCGTTGGTCGTGCGTAACAACTACCAAACTCGCTCCAATTTCTTGAATTTGTCTTTTTAATAAATCAATGACTTTCAGACAGTTATCATCATCCAAACTTGAGGTTGGTTCATCCGCCAAAATCACCGAAGGCTTGTTCATCAATGCCCGTGCAATGCTCACCCGCTGCTGTTCTCCTTGCGAAAGTTGGGTTGTTTTTTTCGATAGATGTTCGGCAAAACCCAAACTTTCAGCCAAATGTTGAGCCATCTGTTTTGCTTGATTTTTGCCCGCTAAATAATTGGCTAACAACAAATTATCCATCACCGAAAGCGAATGAACAAAGTGTGGTTTTTGGTAAATAATCCCCACATTTTTTGCCCTAAAATCTGCCGCTTTACTGACCGACAATTGACTGATTTCTTGATTGTTTATTTGAATATTTCCACCCGTAGGTTTCAATAAAAGTGCCATGAGATGCAGGAAAGTAGTTTTTCCTTTGCCCGATTTACCCAAAATGAGCATCGTTTCACGGTTGGAACAAGAAAAATTGGGGAAGTCAAAACGCTTTTCGTGCGTGTATGAAAAAGTTAGGTTTTGGGTTGCAATCATGGGGTCTGGGGTAAACGGTTAAGGCAATTTCGGTTCACGGTGAACGGTAAATGGTGAACGGTTTGTCAGTGAAAATTCTCATCACAAATATAATTAAAAACCATTTAAGTTTAATCGTATTCCTAATGGTTGTATTTTTTTATCCCACCCCGTTTACCGTTCACCGTGAACCATTGACTATTTTTACCATTCACCGTGTTCCGTTCACCGATAAGCCTGGCGTTTTTCCGAACTTCTCTTTGAAAGCCTTTATAAAATGCGAAACGCTTTCGTAACCAATTTCCATGCTGATTTCTGAGACATTTTTATGCGTATTTTCTAACTGTAAACCTGCATATTCGAGTCGTTTATTTTTAATCCAATGAGCGGGCGAAGTATCAAATTTTTCTTGGAAATCACGTTTGAATGCAGACAGACTTCGACCCGAAAGCCTTGAAAGTTCATCCAGAGAAAGCAGTTTCAAATAGTACGATTGCATCAAATATTCCAAATCAACTTTTTCACCTTTGTATAAGCTAAATAAAATGCTTTTGAACTGTTCAGAGGTATCAATTTCGAGAATATGAAGTAATAATTCTTGCAATTTTAACCGTAAAAAATGATTCAAATATTGCGTTTTGAGGTTAAAGTAAGGGAAAATAGATTCGGTAAATTTGTTTAAACTTTCGGTAATTTCAAAGACTAAAAGCGTTGAATTTTCTTCATTTCTGAGGGCAGTATTTTCAAATAATTCTAAATGTTGTCCCACAAATTCCTTCAATAATTTCTCATTAAAAAAGAAAACTAAACTTCTATAATTTGTATCAATCGTTTCCTGCATCAGATAATATCCCCGTCGAATAAAGACAATATTCCCTTTGCGAACGTGGATAGTTTGGGTAGCTGAAACAAATTTTTTCTCCCCTTCCAACACAAAAATAACGGCGTGTTCTTCAAAAAAAACCTCATTTTTGAGCGGAGGGTCTTGATTTCGGTACGCCACAAAAGTCATATCCTGAATTTTCAAGGACTGAAATTCGCCAGCGTGTATGAGGGAAGGGACTCTTATCATTGTCTTTGTTAAAACTGTAAATGTATCAAAAGAATTAAACGGGTGGAATGATTTTTTGGATAAATAAAACGCTAATATTAGCAATATTTTCACCCTTTTAAAATAAACTCACATCATGAAGAAAATCCTCTTCTCTTTCGCCCTTTTTTGCTTGTCTTTCGCTTCGTTATTTGCTCAGGAATTTGCTGGAAAACGAATTATTAGTGGAAGTCTCTCTATGAATCTCAATACTATTAATTTGGACAGAAAAAATGCAACATCATCCAATCCAAATTCTACGACATCCACATTTGGACTAAATTCAACATTTCTAACGGGAAAAATTAGAGCAAATAACACTTACACAGCTTATGGGTTTAAATTAGGTATTGACCATTCATCTAATCTAACATCACAAAATTCGAGTTCATCAAATTACACCATTGGACCAGTAATTCAGTTTGGTAAATTTGTTAAAGTCTTTGACCAATTTTATTACGCTCCCAATGCCACATTTGGTATTTCTGGAAATTTCTATTCAACTTCTCCAAATCTTTACAATACTAAATCAATCGGGTTTGGAGTATCAGCGGGTGTAGCTCCTTTAAATTTTGTTTATCAGGTAAAGGATAATTTTCTTTTAAATATCACTTTGGGCGGGGCAGGAATTAATTATAATTATTCTGGCTCAACAAGTGATACTGGTAGTTCGAGTATTAATAATCTTTCCGTTTATGGTAGTATTAGTAACTTTTCAAGCCTGGGCGCCTATTATTTATTCTAAAAAATAAGGGGGCAGGCTATTTAAATCTGCTCTTTATTTCCTACCATTTCACCGCATCACCCTTCTCAATTCCTTTCCTTTTGCAATATCCCGCATTCACTTCCAAGACATATTTTGCATTTTCAAAAGAGGGGATTTGCTCTTCTGAAAAAGGCGTTCGGTTGGCTTGAATGGTTACGATTTTCTTGGATTCGTCTAAAAATAAAATATCTAAGGGAAGATACGTATTTTTCATCCAAAAGTTACGGGGCTGACTATCGGCAAAGATAAAAACCATCCCACAACTATCGGGCATCGTGCGTCTATACATAAGACCTTGCGTGGTTTCTGCCTCATTATCCGCAATTTCAATGGTAAGTTTCTCTTGATTTTTCAGGAAAGTCAATTCTCCTTCTTTCTTAAATTGAGGTTCGGTAACGGTTGAATTATCGGTAGGATTTTCTGTAATTGATTCATCTGAATTCTTAGAAAAATTTAAAATACCAGTTGAGATTAATCCACCGAAAATCAGGACGATTACTAAGATGATGGCAACTATTTTTTTCATGGTTTTGTATTAATTTTCCGTAAATTTACCATTCCCACATTAGCTTTTCAATAAACCATGAAAAAAACACTACTAATTCTTTGCTCATTACTCATAGCTCAAAGCTCACTACTATTGGCTCAAAAAATCTGTTTTTATAATGGAAAAATCTACACTGTCGATGCTCGTAGTTCGGTTGCGGAGGCAGTTGTAGTTGAAAATGGGCGGATTTTATTCGTGGGTTCAACGCCCGAAGCCCGTGCCGCTTGGTCAGATAGTCGGACGAAAATGGTGAATTTGGAAGGCAAATTAATGCTCCCAGGTTTCATTGATAATCACACCCATTTTGCCGATGGTGGCATGTATCTTTCGGGTTTAGATTTGCGTGGAGCAAAATCAACGACGGAGTTTAAAAATACCTTGAAAAAGTACGTGGAATCGCACAAAGGCGAATGGGTAAAATCGGGAAATTGGGATCATGAATCTTGGGAAGTGAAAGATTTGCCAACCAAAGAAATGATAGATGATTTCTCGAAAGAAACGCCCATTTATATCGACCGTTTTGATGGTCACATGGTATTAGTGAATTCAAAAGCATTGACTTTGGCAGGCATCATGAAGGATACAAAATCGCCCAATGGTGGTGAAATTGTGAAAGATTCAAAGACTGGCGAACCCACTGGAATCTTGAAAGATGCAGCTATGATGTTAGTTTACAATATTATACCAAAAATTTCACCCGAACAAAAAATTAAGTTCGTTCAACGTGCTTTGCAAGAAGCTCGTGAAAATGGGATTACTTCCGTACATGATATTACTTTCCAACCTGATTTAATTGCGTACCAAACCTTAGAAAAAGAAGACAAATTAACGTGTCGTTTTTATACTCGCTTACCAATAGATTCATATCAAAATTTGGTAAACATGGGAATTCAAGTTGGGTTTGGCTCGAACAAAATCAAATTGGGTTCGTTGAAGGCTTATGCGGATGGTTCGTTGGGAAGTAGCACGGCATTAATGTTTAAACCGTACGACCAAAATCCCAATACGCAAGGCTTGGCGAGTGACATTATCATTAACGGAAATCTGACCAAATGGGCAACCGATGCCGATAAAAATCATTTGCAATTATCCATTCATGCCATTGGAGATTCGGCTAATTATTTGATGTTGAAATTATTTGAAGACATTACGAAAACCAATCCAAAATGGGATCGACGTTTCAGAATCGAACACGCTCAACACGTACGTTTTGAGGATATTCCCTTATTTGCTAAATTGGGCGTAATTGCCTCTGTACAACCATATCACTGCATTGATGATGGCGTTTGGGCGGCTAAACGCATTGGTACTCGCATAGATTATACGCATCCGTACAAATCGTTTTTGGATGCTGGAATTAAACTTTGCATGGGCTCAGATTGGTCTGTGGCACCGCTGAATGCTATTTTGGGAATTTATGCGGCAGTTACTCGCCAAACATTGGACGGTGGAAATCCGATGGGTTGGATTCCGAAACAGAAAATTGGCGTTGCCGATGCGATAAAAGGATATACGATAAATAATGCGTACGCCGCTTTTGAAGAGAAAGAAAAGGGCTCGATTGAAGCAGGAAAATTGGCCGATATGGTCGTCCTTTCAGACGATATTTTAACCATTAAACCAGAAAAGATACAAACCGTAAATGTCTTAATGACTATTTTTGATGGAAAGATTGTTTATGAAAGAAAGTAAATTAGGATTTAGGGCGACCGACGCTTCGGGTTGGAATTTGGGATTTTTTTAAAATATCCTATGCCCAGTTTATTGATTTTTTGATGTCCCAAATCCAAACCCCAAACCCCTAAACCCCAGAATATGGAAATATCCGAAATTATAAAATACCTTTCCGATTCAAAGGAAATTATTAGTGCTGGTCTTTGGGCGGTGACTTTTGTAGTTTATGCTGAAAATGGACTGTTTTTCGCTTTCTTTCTTCCTGGGGATTATTTACTTTTTCTTACGGGTGTATTCGTGGGTACGGCGGTAGTAAAATATGCACTTATAACGGTTTTACTCTATCTTTTCATGGCTGCGGTATTAGGTTCATTAACGGGATTTTTATTCGGAAGATTCTTTGGAAGCAATCTCGAAAACCGTCCCGACCGATGGTATTTCAAGAAAAAACACATAAAATCAACAGAAGAATTCTTTGAAAAATACGGAAATCAAGCTTTAATTATCAGTCGTTTTTTGCCCTATATTCGTACATTTGCACCCATTTTAGCAGGAATTAGCAAGATGAATTATCCCAAATATTTGTTCCTAAATATTACAGGTGCTGCACTTTGGGTTGGTTCGTTGGTTGGTGGGGGATATTATTTTGGCGTACAATTTCCGTGGATAATTAATTACGTTCATTATGTTATTTTGTTTTTCTTGGCGATAACAACCTTTACCGTCATAAAAGGTTATTTGAATATTAAAAAATCATAAATATATTGCCACGAAGGCTCAAAGGCACTAAGAAAATGTAAACTTTTAGCCTTGGTGTCTTAGTGACAAAGATTGATTATAAAAAAATGCTTACAGACTTCGGTTACATACTACTCTTCATCATCTCAGGAATCGTCTTCGTGGCGTTGATGCTTTTTATTGCCAAATTAATACGCCCAAGTCGGCCGAATTTGGAAAAATTAAGTACTTATGAATCAGGCGAAGAACCCGATGGTAATGCCAATGTTCGCTTCAATATGCGTTTCTACGTGATTGCCCTAATTTTTGTACTTTTCGATATTGAGCTCATCTTCCTTTTCCCTTGGGCAACGGTCTTTGGTAATCAACATTTAATTGAAATTACCAATGGTGTTTGGGGGTGGTTTTCAATCGTCGAAATGTTTGTTTTTATTGGCATTTTAGTACTTGGTTTGGCGTATGCGTGGGTGAAAGGGCATTTAGATTGGGTTCGCCCGGAGACTCCGAAGCACGATTATCAATCAAAAATTCCGAAGAGTGCCTATCAAAATATTAATAAAAAATACAGCTAAAATTATTAGAAAAATTAGTACTAATCATAGATTTTAAGGGTTGATAGTAGAACCGTATAATTACGGATCAGAATCCTTTAAATTGTTTTTGGAACGTAAATATCTATCCTATATCTTGCATAAAAATTAATAGTCTATCATACTAAAAACACGTTGAATGGAAATTCAAAATCTACCACAATTACCACTATCTACTATCTCCATCAAAATCGTTACGGTACTCGGAAGGCAGTATTTATTAGTCCCAGATCAATCAAAAATTCGTCACGTACCTATCCATGATATTGTTCGCTTGGAAGGTATGAAAAATTATACTCTTTTGCATCTGTTAAATGGAGATACCATGCTCAGTTCCAGAACATTGAAGGTGTACGACGAGGTTCTTCAAAAGGCAGATTTCCTCAGAATTCATAAAGCGCATCTTATTAATATGAAGTGTTTGAGAAATTACGACGAAGCTCAAATGTTGTACGCTGTGATGCAAAACAGGGATGTTATTACCATTTCCAGACGAAAAAGAAAAGATTTTCAGCAGAGAATTAGCGGTTGTTGAATGATAAACAAGCTATGATATGTTATGAATAAAAGTCTTTAATTTTATGTCAAAATTTATCATTTATGCCGAATCATTTTCGCTTTTTTGTGGTAAGATTACCCTTCATGAGAGCTCATGGTATGGCGATTTTTCCGTTTCTGTTTGTCAAACATGAAAAGCCGTCTAAAGTGCTGATTAACCACGAAAGAATTCATTTTAGACAGCAATTAGAAATATTTATTTTGCCTTTTTATATTTGGTATGTACTTGAATATCTGATACATAGACTAAAAGGTAAAAACCAAAATCAAGCCTATATGAGCATTAGTTTTGAACGAGAAGCTTACGCCAATGATGATGATTCGGGGTATTTAAAGAGGAGAAAAATTTGGGGTTTTTGGCGATATTTGAAGCTTTAAGTTATGAGCTTTGAGCAATGAGTTTCAGAAAATGCCTCATTTCAAGTCTCAAAGCTCATATCTCAAAGCTAATTTACCAAAGATTCTGAGGACAAACAATCCGATGACGGTTATTCAGCATAATTCCCACCACCACTTCATGAGAACCTTTTGAGCGTTGATTGATATCCGAAAGTGTGAAATCATATGAATAACCAAGGTTAATAAACGAGCTAATATTTACCCCCAAAAGTCCAACTATGGCATCTTTATGTCGGTATGAAGCCCCAAACCAAAAACGATCTTTGTGAATCGCTTTGAGGTTAATATCATAACTTATCGGTGCTTGACTTACTCTTTTTATCATTGTAGAAGGAATAATCGCCCACTCTTCGTTGATTTCATAACGATATCCAGCTGTCAGAAAGTAGTGCGGATACGTAGTTCCCAACCACGAATAATTCCCAGCCGTTACATCTTTGTTAGAATAATTGAAATTATCAAAAATTAATTGATTGGCAGAAATTCCCAAGAAAAAATGGCGTGAATACAACCACGCTCCAACATTAATACATGGCTGAATTGCCGTTAATTGACCACTCGCTAAAACGGCTTGGTCGGGATTGTCTTTCACTTGAATTTTACTGAAATCTAAACTGTATTGCGTAATTCCTCCTGATGCGCCCAGCGATAATTTCATCGTTCCCGAAACAGGAATATGATAGGCATAACTTGCCGTAAGGCTATTTTGTACCGTTGCTCCGATGTGGTCACTCACGAAAATAATTCCCACGCCATGATGCCCAGGTACACGAGGAGCGCCCTTAAATTCGGTAGAAAGTGAAAGTGGACGACGAATGGTTTTGCTAATATTGGGCGTTACTCCCGTACTGGTACGGTCGGGTTTACCAATGGGCATGTTGGCGGATACATAATACGTAACGGGAGAGCCCGGGAAGTCCGTCCATTGATTTCTGTAACCCGTTTTGATATCAATATAGTCCTCAACTCCCGAGACGGCAGGATTTATAAGGTAACTATTCATCATATATTGACTGTATTGGGGCTTGCTTTGGGCAAAACTAACCAGTGAAAATGAAGTAAAAATTATAATCAGTATATATTTTTGCATAAAATTATGTCCTAAAATCTATGGATTTTCCTTACTGAAATCAATAACGAAAAAAAGAGCTATAAAGATAAGTAGAATTGATTTTTTTTTAGGGATTTAGAAGAATAATTATTTTTTGGGCTTAGATAAGATTTTTTATTTCCTAAGCCATAATATTTCGTAATTTTACCCTCCAAATCCATATCAGAAAATGCGTAAAACATACTTCACTCCAGGGCCTGCCGAACTCTTTCCAACTGTTGAAAGACATTACCATGAGGCTTTTGAGCAACAATTAGGCTCAATTTCGCATCGTTCGCAGCGATTTAGAGATATTTATAAACACACCGTTGAGCAGTTGAGAAACTTAATGAATATTCCAGCATCACACGGGATTTTTTTTACGGGTTCAGCCACAGAAATTTGGGAACGTTTAATTCAAAATACGGTTGAACATGAAAGTTTTCATTTGGTAAATGGCTCGTTTTCAAAGAAATTTTATGACTTCTCGCTTGAGTTGAATAAGTACGCTCACAAACTTGAAAAACCATTCGGCGAAGGCTTTGATTATTCGGAAATTGTTGTTCCTGAGTACGCAGAGCTAATTTGTACAACCGCCAACGAGACTTCTTCGGGCGTGCAGATGCGTCCTGCGGAAATTCATAAACTTAAAAGAGCCAATAAAGATAAGTTTGTGTGTGTCGATATGGTTTCGTCGGCACCTTATCCAGATTTGGATTTTAATACGGTTGATTCAGCCTTATTTTCAGTGCAAAAATCGTTTGGAATGCCCGCTGGTTTAGGCTGTTGGATTGTCAATCCTTCGATGTTAGAAAAAGCAGAACGCATGAAAACTCACGAAAATCAAATCGGAACGTATCATAATTTGCCCTCTTTATTTAAAAATTTCAGTAAATACGAAACGCCCGAAACGCCCAACGTCATGGCGATTTATGTGTTAGGGAAAGTAGCAGAGGACATGAACAATATCGGGATTGATAATATTAGGAAACAAACCGAAAAGAAAGCAAAAATGCTGTACGAATTTGCTGATAAAAGTGATTTCTTGGAAGTTTTTGTAAAAAATCCAGAGCATCGTTCGCAGACGGTTGTGGTGGTAAATGTAAAAGAAAAATCGGCCACCAGTATCATAAAACAAGTTCAAAATGACGTAAATATGGTGATTGGTTCCGGCTACGGTGATTTTAAAGATACACAATTAAGAATTGCTAACTTTCCTGCGGTGAGTTTAGGGCAGATTGAAAAGTTGATTGATGCTTTGAAAAAAGTTTAAGCAATACGTCACGAAAATTAGACTACAGATTATAGGGATCATACTGATTTACACGAATAAAATTCTAAAAATCCGACTGTTCTTTTAGGTTTGTGCTGTTGAATTTTTCCAAGAAAAAAGTAATTTCAAATAATTTCTCAAAGTGAGAAAACCATCCCCTCAGAAGTACCTTAATGTACTGTGCTGGGTTAAAGACCCAAGGGACGATTCAAGGCTCTGAGGGGTTCATTAACACAAGATTCATATAGAAATTTGGGAAAGACCCATGAGCAAAGTAATGAATACGTTAATGAGAGGTTTTGTACTATCATTTAAATTGAGTCAAAATTATGAAAACTTTTTCTCATTTCATTGGCATTGATATTTCCAAAGAAACCTTAGATTTTGCCTTAGTCGTGGATAACATTTTTTGTTTTCATCAGCAAGTTGAAAATACAGCAAAAGGCATTAATATTTTCATCAAAGAACTAAAAAAACGTTATTCAAGCTTCTCATTTGAACAAAGTTTATTCTGTATGGAACATAGGGGTATTTACAACAATATTTTGCTCAAATTTTTACATGATAGACAAACTAATATTTGGGTCGAGCAAGCTACCCAAATTAAACTTAGTATGGGCATTTCTCGTGAAAAAAACGATAAAATAGATGCTCAAAAAATTGCTTTTTATGCTTATAAGAACCGAGAAGATGTTAAACTATGGCAACCCAAAAGAACTGTTATTATCGAATTAGACCATCTTACGGCACTTAGAAGTCGTCTTGTCAAGACACTTCAAACTCTAAAAACACCCATTACTGATTCTGAGGGTCATATGGATAAAAAAACAAGAGCATTAGTTATTAAAATGTGTAAATGGTCTATTGAATCCATTAAAAAAGACCTTAAATTAGTCGAAAATAAGATTCAAGACGTTATCAAAAATGACCCATATCTCAATGAGATTTATAGTTATATTGAATCCGTAAAATCTATTGGACCAGTGATTACAGCCGAAGTAATTATTACAACCAATGAATTTAAAAACATAGATGACCCTAAGAAATATGCTTGTTATGCGGGTTTTGCACCGTTTGCACATTCATCAGGAAAGTACAAAGGCAAGTCAAAAGTTAGTCAAAAAGCTAATAAAAAAGTGAAGGCTCTTTTTTACAATGCAGCCATGACTGCCATTCGATTCTCCAAAGAAATGAAAACGTATTATGACACTAAAATTAAAGAAGGAAAGCATCATTTATTAGTAATGAATAATATTTGTAATAAACTTGTTCATCGTATTTTTGCTTGCGTTAAACGAAAAGAATGTTATGTCGAAAACTATATCACAACCAATAGTTTTTGAAAAGTAATTTGTACTTTTTTAATACTTTTTCCTTGTTTTTACCATAGAAATCGTCTCAGT